>JABDGS010000033.1 GCA_013285915.1 Bacteroidota bacterium | reverse complement strand
GGCCACCAAATTTCAATACCGTCATAGCCTTCTTTTTTTACCTGTGCCCCATATTCATCAAGTGTACCGTTAAAGCCCCAATTGGTAGCAAGCACCTTAAGCTTAAAATTACTGTTCATAGTAAAGTTTGGTTTGTTGGATGAAGCAAATGATTGTAACGATGCAAGCATTAATGCCGTAGTTGATGATGTAGTAAGGCCTATAAAGTTTCTGCGGTTCATTTATGGCAACGTTAGTTAGCGGTAAATATAATAAGGTAAAGTTGATTAGTAAAGAAAGGTTGATCAGTTGATTTGTAAGACTCATTTTAGCCTGCTGCAATGTCCCCACTGTGCATAACATTTATATATATTACTTACTAATTAACAAGGGGTTAAAATATGTTTAAAACCCCTGCTTTCACAATTCGTTCATACGTGCATAACATACAGGTAACATTATAAAAGGAATTTTGCTAAACGTAAAGAACGATGGAACGCAGAAAAGTTGATGTAGTAGTGATGAGTGACTTACACCTGGGTACATACGGGTGCCATGCCAAAGAAATAGTGCAATACTTAAGAAGTATACAGCCACAGGTGCTTGTTTTAAACGGCGACATTATTGACGGCTGGCAGTTTAGCAAAAGATATTTTCCCGTAGCACACATGCAGGTTATTAAAGAAATTATGAGCCTGCTGAGCAAAGGTAGCCGGGTTATTTATATTACAGGTAACCATGATGAAATGCTGCGCCGCTACAGCGATATACAAATAGGCAATTTTCAGTTGACGGATAAGATGGTAATGGAGATAAACGGTAAGATGACATGGATTTTTCATGGTGATGTGTTTGATGCAACAACAAAGGGCAGCGCAAAACTGCTTGCCAAACTTGGCGGCCATGGTTACGACCTGCTGATACTAATTAATAGTTTTATTAACTGGTGCCTTAGGGCTATAGGTAAAGAGAAGATGAGCTTTAGTAAAAAGGTTAAGAACAGTGTTAAAAAAGCGGTTGCATGGATCGGCGATTTTGAACAAACGGCAGCAGAACTGGCCATTGAAAAAAAATACGATTACGTTATATGCGGCCACATACACCAACCGCAAAAAAGGGTAATTGAGACAAAAAACGGCAGTGTTACTTACTTAAACAGCGGTGACTGGATTGAGAACCTTACCAGCCTGGAATACAATAACAGTGAGTGGACGATATATCAATATGACGAGAAGCAATTTGCAGCCACACCAGCTGAAGAAATACGTAAAAAGCTGCCTCAGCTTAACGTTGTAACAGATGAGGTATTGATGTTTAATGCCTTAAAAGGCGGTAAAAGAATGCCGTTGGCAACGCTGCTTAAAAAAGTAGCCGGCGCTTAAAATATATGAAGATATTATACAGCATACAGGCAACAGGTAACGGGCACATTGCCCGTGCAGGCGAAATTATGCCGTACTTGAAGCAGTATGGTGACGTAGATGTATTTTTAAGTGGCAGTAACAGCAACCTAACCTTTAACCTGCCCATTAAATACCGCAGCCGGGGTGTTAGCTTGTTTTACGGCAACCGTGGCAGGCTTGATTACAAAAAAATATACAAGGAATTTAGCTTTTTACGCATGTGGAAAGAAGCTAAAAACCTGCCGGTTGAAAACTATGATATTGTGCTGAACGATTTTGAAAGCATAACATCGCTGGCATGCAGAATTAAAGGCGTAAAGAGTGTAAATTTTGGGCACCAGGCAAGCTTTAGTTCAAAAAATACACCCTTAAGTGCGAAACGCGACTGGCTGGGTGAAACCATATTAAGAAACTATGCAACTGCTACAGCGTATGTGGGGCTGCATTTTGAGCGTTATGACGATTTTATTTTTAACCCTATTATAAAGCACGATATACTTGAAGCAACCCCCGCTGATAAAGGGCATATAACAGTATATCTTTCACACTACAGCGATGAACTGGTAGCTGTACATCTAAAAAAGATAAGGGATATAAGGTTTGAAGTGTTTAGTAAAAAGGTACAGCACAAAGTTGTTGACGGCAATATTACATTTATACCGGTAAGCAACAAAGCCTTTAATGAAAGCATGATAAATTGCCATGGCATGATAACCGGTGCGGGCTTTGAAACACCTGCCGAAATATTGTACATGGGTAAGAAATTATTATGCCTGCCCATACGCGGCCAGTATGAGCAGTTTTGCAATGCTGCAGCGCTGCAACGTTTTAATGTACCTATTGTAGATAACATGGATGATGGATTTAGCACCAAAGTTGAGCAATGGCTAAATGGTGTGCACCCTAAAGCGCTTACACTTACTCACTCAACCTACCAAATTATACAGCAGGCGGTAGATACAGCGAGGCAGCTAAAACCGGACGCTATAGCTGCAACAGAATTGCACAAACTGGAAAGCCTGGTTTAACAGGGTATTCACCACTATGTGTTAACTTTACATCTTACATTTTGTGTCGTTTCAAAAGTTTGGCAATTCATTGTTCAGACATATCAGGTGCCACACAAATTGATTTTTCTCACGTAATTTCTCCCCCACTTGCCGTACATTTACCCCCGCTTAAACAACAGGTTGTTATGTCATATCCTTATCAAATCAAATCTTTTGAAGGTTACAAAGAAGCATACGAGCAAAGTGTAAAAAATCCGGAAGGTTTTTGGGCAGATATTGCCAGCCATTTTCATTGGCGCAGGCGGTGGGGCAGCGTGCTTAACTGGAATTTTACCGAACCCAAAATTGAATGGTTTAAAGGTGCGAAGCTTAATATAACTGAAAATTGCCTGGACCGCCACCTTGACGATGCGGGCAACCGCCCTGCCATTATATGGGAGCCTAACGACCCCGAAGAACACCACCGCGTTATTACTTATAAGGATTTGTATTTAAAAGTTTGCCAGTTTGCCAATGTGCTAAAAAACAACGGCGTTAAAAAGGGAGACCGCGTGTGTATTTACATGGGCATGATACCCGAACTTGCTATTGCGGTACTTGCCTGCGCCCGAATTGGCGCCATACATAGTGTGGTTTTTGGCGGGTTTAGCGCCCAAAGCATTGCAGACCGGTTGTATGATGCACAGGCTGAATACATTATTACCTGCGATGGTGCGTATCGTGGGGCAAAAGATATTCCATTAAAGAGTGTGATTGATGACGCCCTTATTGGTAACAGAACTGTAAAGCGCGTAATTGTTGCAACCCGTACAAGAACGGCAGTGAGTATGATAAAAGGCCGTGATGTGTGGTGGGAAGATGAGATAAAAAAAGTGGAAACCCTGGGTATGACTGATTGCCCTGCCGAAGAAATGGATGCAGAAGACCCGTTGTTTATTTTGTACACATCTGGTTCAACCGGCAAGCCTAAAGGCGTAGTGCACGCATGTGCAGGCTATATGATATACACCAACTACACATTTGTAAACGTGTTTAATTACCAGCCCGGCGAAATACATTTTTGCACGGCTGATATTGGCTGGATAACCGGCCACAGCTACATTGTGTACGGCCCTTTAAGCGCAGGTGGCACATCACTTATGTTTGAAGGCGTGCCCACATGGCCTGATGCTGGCCGCTTTTGGGATATTATAGACAAATACAAAGTAAACATACTGTACACTGCCCCAACAGCCATACGCAGCCTTATGGGCTTTGGCCTTGGCCCCTTGCAGGGTAAAAAGCTTGATTCATTAAGAATACTGGGCACGGTTGGCGAACCAATAAATGAAGAAGCATGGCATTGGTATGATGAGCATATTGGCAAACGTAAATGCCCCATTGTTGATACCTGGTGGCAAACCGAAACAGGCGGTGTGCTAATATCAAACCTTGCAGGTATTACACCGGCCAAGCCAAGCTGGGCAACATTACCCATGCCGGGCGTGCAGCCATTACTGGTAGATGAAAATGGGCATGAAATACCCGATGACGCCGCAGATGAACATGGCATTATTTCAGGCAACCTTTGTATAAAAGCGCCGTGGCCCTCAACCATCCGTACAACATACGGCGACCATGAGCGTTGCCGCAAAAACTATTTCAGCACCTACCCCAATTTATATTTTACGGGTGATGGCGCTTTGCGCGATGCAGATGGCAACTACCGTATTACCGGCCGTGTGGACGATGTACTGAATGTTAGCGGCCACCGCATTGGCACTGCCGAGGTAGAAAACGCCATAAACATGCACGCCGGTGTGGTAGAAAGCGCCGTGGTAGGTTACCCGCATGATATTAAGGGCCAGGGCATATATGCTTATGTTATTTACAACGGCACACACGGCGATGAAACGTTAACGAGGAAAGACATTCTGCAAACTGTTACACGCATTATTGGCGCTATCGCCAAGCCCGACAAAATACAATTTGTAAGTGGCCTGCCTAAAACACGCAGCGGTAAAATTATGCGCCGCATACTGCGCAAAATAGCAGAAGGTGAAACCGCAAACCTGGGCGACACAACCACATTGTTAGACCCAGGTATAGTAGAGGAAATAAAGAACGGGAAACTTTAGCAATATTGCAGATTACGGATTTTAGATTGCCGTTTAAGTTAGCCAGTGCCCACAAAATAATTATCGGTAAAAAATAGATTAGCTTGCAATAACAACAAATGTTATGGGCAAATTTAAATATGCAGGCATAAAGCGCAGCTTATTTACCGCCACCAAACTAAGCCTTTTGTTTGCTGCACTTTTTATTATAGCGGCGGCAGGTGGTAGCCGGCAAACGCAGCGCACGCTGCAAAGCACCTCACCCTTCCCCATAGGTGCTGCAATTGACCCAGGGCTGTTACAACATAACCCGGCTTACAGGCATGTTGTTGAAACAGAGTTTAACAGCATTACCGCGGAGAATGTATTAAAGTGGGCAGGCGTACACCCGGTTGCGGACAGGTTTGATTTTACCAAAGGTGATATACTGGTTGCTTTTGCACAGGACCATAACAAAAGATTTCACGGGCATAACCTGTGCTGGTATCAATACAACCCCGCGTGGCTTAGAAGTTTTAATGGCGATTCATTAGCCTGGGAGCAGCTTTTTAAGACACACATTCAAACCGTGGTGGCACACTATAAGGGCAAGATAGAGTCGTGGGATGTGGTGAATGAGGCTTTTCATGAGGATGGCACATTAAGGGTGGAAGATACCAACCCGGCTGACAATAACGATGACGGGTGCATCTGGGCAAGGCACCTGGGCAAGGACTATATTGCGCGTGCCTTTGAATACGCCCATGAAGCAGACCCAAATGCCTTATTATTTTACAATGATTATAACGAGGAAATATCCCCCGCCAAACTGCAGGCAATTATAAACATGGTGAAAGATTTTAAGCACCGTCATATACCTATAAATGGCCTCGGCCTTCAAATGCATATCAATATAAACACACCGCAAGCTGGTATTACCGAAGCTATGAGACAGTTTGCTGCAACAGGCCTGCAGGTGCATATTGCAGAATTGGATATAAGTGTTAATCCTAAAAGTGATACGGCCATTACGTACTCAACCGATTTGCAAAACAGGCAGGCGGGCATGTTTGCATTTGTTGTTCACCAATACGCTACGCTTATACCCAAAAAGCAGCAATACGGCATTACCACATGGAACGTAGGTGATGCAGACAGCTGGATAAGGCACACGTACAGAAGAAAAGACTGGCCGCTGTTATTTGATGATAATTATGCACCCAAGCCTGTGTATGACACGGTGATGAATGTATTGACTGCCGTAAAAGCAGGAAGAAGATAATATTCGGTTTGCTGATATTATTTTGGGGATTGAAATTGGCGTGGTTAAATTAAAGAGAAGTGTTAACCACAAAGGCCGCAAAGTAAGGAACGCAAAGTGAGCAAGAAACTCCGTGCGGCTACGCAAAAAAACTCTTTTAGCTCTGTGGCTTGCATTTACTTATAATCATTATTTGCCGGCGTATAGCATATTCCTTTAAACAATGCAACCAATTGGCCGCTCTCATTTTTCACTTCAACAAGATATACGCCAGTACGGCTTGTTTTATTAACCTGCCTTGCTTCTGCGGTTAGTACATCATTTTCCTTTACTGCTTTTGTAAATGAAATATTTGCATCAAGCGCCAGCGTTGTGCGGCCATCGCTGTTACATGCAAATGCAAAAGCGCTATCTGCAAACGCGAATGCAATGCCGCCGTGTGCAATGCCAAAGCCGTTCAGCATTTCGCGCCGCATCTTCATCTTAATTTTGCTGTAGCCGGCTTTTATTTCAATAATTGTTACACCAAGCCATTGGCTAAAAAAATCTTTTTCAAGCATCCGGCTAACAGATTCTACAGCTTTTTCATCATCTGCTTTCATGTGCAACCAATTAACGTTAATTAAATTTTACCTGGTATTTTGATTTTACGCAACTTCTGGAAAAATGCAAAATTAACTTCGCCGCACTTAGTTGTTCCGTGTATGGCTTTCCACACCTACGGTGTGGTAAAGGTTTTTTCTTTCACCTTACTACAAAGCTTTTGCCCCTGTGGGGCAACATACATGGCAGAGCTTCTAAATCCGAACTCACTTTCATTTAACATAATAATAAAACATCCTGGCCCTATTCCCCTTTAAACTTTGGCTGCCTTTTTTCCATAAACGCCTGTACGCCTTCTTTAAAATCATGAGTAGATGCTGCTTTTTGCTGCAGCTCATCTTCCAGTAACAGTTGCGCCTCCAGGTTATTTACAGCGGAGTAATTTAATGCGTGCTTTGTTAATGCCAACCCTTTAGTGGGCATATTTGCCAATGTTATTGCTATGGCTTTGCTTGCTTCAGCAAATACCTCATCCTCAAACACTTTATAGATCATCCCCATTTTTTCGGCATCAGCCGCGGGTATCTTGTCCCCCAGCATCATTATTGCACTGGCTTTTTGCCACCCAATCAAACGCGGCAACGTAAATGTACCGCCACTATCGGGTATCAAGCCTATTTTACTAAACGCCTGTATAAACGATGCTGATTGCGCTGCAATTACAATGTCACACCCCAGGGCAATATTAGCTCCTGCACCGGCGGCAACGCCATTAACAGCGGCTATTACAGGCTTTGGCAAATTACGTATGCGGGTTATAATGGGGTTATAATGCTCACTTATCATATTTTGCATACCAAGCCCGCTGGGGCCGGTAACTTCTTCAAGGTCTTGCCCGGCGCTAAAACCTTTGCCCGCGCCTGTTATATAAACACAACGTACTTCATGCAGGCTGGCGCATTCATCAAGCTTTTGCTGAAACAAAAAGGCCATTTCGCGGTTAAACGAGTTAAGTTTCGCTGGCCTGTTTAAAGTAATACAGGCAATACCGTTTTCTATGGCAAATAAAATGGCAGACATGTTGTAAATTTAAAGTGCGGTACAAAGCTAAACAATAGCTGCACAATTTACAGAATGCAAAAATGCCTTTACATTAGTTTACTTTTTTTATTAACAAGTGCCAGTGAATTATTTGCCCAAAACGAGGATGTAAAAGTGACAGTAAAGCCCATGCCCGATTCTGCATTTATACGTTCGTTTGACGATTATCTTAACCTGACGCTGACATATAACACACACAACCTGCAATACAGGATGACGGATGCGGATGATGTAAAATTTATTTTTAGCCCCAATGAAATATATGAAACAGAAATATGCCTTGCATACTCGTTTTTATTTGTGAAATACACCTTTTCGCCAAAGTTTTTGGATATTAATAACAATGAAAATATTAAAGGCAACACAAACCGCGATGATATTGAACTGGCACTTAGTGTTAACAGGTTTGACATTGATTTTGAACATTGCGATGTAACCGGGTTTTACCTGTACAACACCAAGGATTTTGATGCAACGTGGCAGCCGGGCAGGCCTTATATTTTATTTCCCGATATGCGCGTAAAGCAAACGGGAGGCAGCATTGTTTATAACTGTAATAAACGATTTTCGTACGCAAGCCTGGATGGCGGCAGCGAACAACAACTCAAAACCGCTTTCTCATTTTTGCCAACATTATATGTTTATTATTTTAGAATGAGAGATGCAGATACTGCTGTAAAACAAGGCGAGGACGAATACACAAAGAACTGGGACCTGAATTTATGCCTGCCGCTTGCTGCCAATTTTGTGTTTGCAAAAAACTGGTATTGTGGTGTTAATGCGGGGCCCTGCATAGGGCTTGATATGATCTCATCAACATTGGTTGATAAAGCTGATAAGCAGGAAACGCAAAAGCAAACATTTGCCTCAATAGGCTATACAGGAAGGGTTTCAATAGGGTGGAGCAACCGAAAATATTTTGCCGGTATTGACGGCAGCATTCGCAGGTATGCGCATATTGCAAATGGAGATGATGAGATGGAGAAACGCTTTTATAATGCCAGTATTTATGCCGGCATGCGGATTGCAGCACCAAAATTTGTTAAACGAAGTATGGATTGGCTGAAGAGATTTTTACCTTTTGACTAATGGCATTTAAAATAATCAAAAGGCTCTTTACAATCTTCGCATTTATATAAAGCCTTGCATGCTGTTGAACCGAAACGGCTTATTAAAGTAGTATGATATGAATTGCATTGGGGGCATTGCA
This sequence comes from Bacteroidota bacterium, assembly GCA_013285915.1. Taxonomy (GTDB): domain Bacteria; phylum Bacteroidota; class Bacteroidia; order Chitinophagales; family Chitinophagaceae; genus JABDFW01. The sequence goes on along the minus strand of JABDGS010000033.1, from coordinate 26,997 downwards.
CCGCTTCATCCTGTTGAAAAGCATCAATGGTGCAAACTACCTGTTGGGGATTGGGAGGAGCTATACCGTAAGCTTTAAGTTTTTGCCTGCCGGCCTCCGTCATCCATTCGGTTGTCCATGCAGGTGACAGCGCAGTTTTTATCTCAATATTTTTAAACCCCGCTTCCAGTAATGCCATTCGTATGCCCATGTTTATTACATCTGTGGCAGGACAACCCGAATACGTTGGCGTTACGATGCACTGAATAGTTACATCATCCACAATCTTTATTTCGCGAACAATGCCAAGGTCAATAACAGATAATACAGGCACTTCAGGATCGGTTACTGTTTCCAGCAACTGCCATACATCAGTCTCTTTTATAGCATTTGCCGTTGCCATTTATCGCTTGCTATATTTGTATGTTCTGAAGAAATTATTTTTTACATCAATAAGCCAAAGTAAAGTATCAGGATGATGGCTATTACTTGTGTCAGATACCCCTACCAATGCAACCTGTGAGGAATCTGCCCAATGGCCATCCCAGGTGCTTGAGGCGGTGCCATTAAAAAATAAACGCTTTGACTTTTTCGCAATAACATCATATAAACGTATCTCATTCTCAAAGTCGATTACTTCCAGGTGCGTTTTACCGGCTTTGTCTTTTTTTACCTCCCTGTTATACGAGCCTAAGTCAAGCAAGTAGCTGCTATCGGGCGACCACTCCAATATACCTGCATAGTCGTCAAGAAATTTTTTGCTTAAAGTGTCATCTCTTTCTACCTCGCTGTTTCGCTTCTCAAAATCTGTAAGCCTGAAATTAGTCCACGTCAAGCCGGAATTATTTAATAGCTTACTTAGCCAAATATTTGTTTTGCGCTTAAACAGGTAATCGTAATCAATTGAATCAATATCATGAACAACCTGCAAAGATTCTGCGCCGCTTAATGGTTTAAATGCTTTTGCCACTAACGAATCCCTTGTAACAATCTTATTTCCGGGCTTTTTATTATTACAAGCCATTAAGCCAACAGTTGTTACTAAAAGCAAAAAACTGTTTAGTTGTTTAAATCGTAATACCATAATTGCAACGAATATCTTTAAATGCCTGCAGTACCTTTGCTCTACAAAACTCGTAAAAAACAATGCAACTTTCTGTTAATGATTATATAGGCTTTGCCGGAGTGCTTATTTTGCTGATCGCATTTTTACTGAACCTTGCCGGCAAACTATCGAAAGATGGCCTTGTTTATGCCTTGCTTAACGTAATAGGCGCCGGGCTTGCCTGCCTTGCCTCAGTGCTTATACATTACCTGCCTTTTGTTATACTTGAAGGGACGTGGACGCTGGTTTCGCTGTTTGCGCTGGTTAAGTTTTTAATGCGCAAGCAGGTTGGATAATTGTATTCCGTGAGGCTGGTTATATCCCACTCACCGCCCACATGCACGTTTCACGATTGACGTTTCGCGTTTCACGTCCTCATTTCTTTTCCAAAAATATCTCTGCCATCATGCAACGCACACTGCCACCACCAATAGTTTCAATTGTGGTGATATCAATGGGCAGCAGGTTGGAATGGATCTTTAAAATATCTTTTTGTTCTTTGGTAAGCGACTTATGTGCCTTTTTGCTGAGTATGGTAAATTTATCGCCTTTAGCATTTTTTACCTGTAACATATTGCCCGCATAAGCACGCACCTGTTTAAAGCTTATGGGTATTATTTCATGGCCGGTTGATATAAGCAATTGTGACACGGCAATACGCTCCATTTCATCTTTAATTGATTCCATGCAGATAATGGCATAGGTATCGCCCAGGTGCATTATTACGTTGGTATGGTACACTTCAACCCCATCCTCATCGGTTGAATTAAATGTTATTGCCCTGTAACCATGCGCATGCGCAAATTTTTCCAGCACCACTTTATTTGTACGTGGTGAAATGCAGGCATAAATAAGCTTATGATCATGGTCGATTATCATGCTGCCTGTACCTTCTAAAAACATGCTTTCGGCTTCATACTCGCTCCAGTCTTCTACATCACGCGTATTGTATTCCTGCACAAGTGTCTGCAGCATATCGTCCCTTTTTTCAATGCGCCTGTTGGGTGCATACATGGGGAAAACGGCTAAAGTGCCATCCTGCAGGGTACAAAACCAGTTATTAGGAAAAATAGCGTCGGGCTTAACCGGCTTAACGGTATCCTGTACAACAATAACATCAATATTTTTTTTGCGCAGGGTTGCAACAAAAGCATCAAATTCTTCCACTGCCATTTGCTGCACTTCTTTTTGTGATAAAGAAGTAGTTGACTGAAAAACATTGTTAGCTGCCGTTTCAGCATTATAGCCAAATGCAGCAGGCCGTATCATTAATATAGAAGATGCAAGCTGGTTGATCATAGTTTTAAATTTTTGCTCTAAGCAGCGGCATGCTCATACAATGCGCGCCACCCCTGGCCCTGGACAGTTCTGCCGATGGCAGCAATATTAATGTATTGGTTACTTGTGCGGGTGTTAATTCTTTGTTCTCAAATTTCTTAAATAACTCCGAGGCGCGGATGATATTAAATCCTTTTGCCTGGAAACCTTTAAATGTTTCATCGTTGCGGTCGTAGCCAACAACCACACCATCTTTTAATGCCAGCAGGTTGCAACTATCTGTCCATTGCTCGCGCTCATCATAAGGAAAAACATTATTGCCGCTATAAATAATTTTTACTTCATCTTCGGGCACACCATAATCTTCTATGCTTATGCTACGCAACAAGCCCTCAAGGCCTTTAATAGTGTAACTAATATCCTGGCGATAATTTTTACTTGCTTCGTACACATCTTTGAGAGGCTTATAGAAACGGAGTATCTCAGCAGTTTCGTAGTCGGCAGGAACCTCCTTATCAAGAAAATGAAGGTAGTATGAATACTGCTGATCGTTCTTGGCCTGCGTTACCTGCTCGCTCATTTTACCAAACAATACCCAGGTATCTTTTCTAACATGTGTAAACACCGTGTCGATGTGCATTATGGCGCGCGATTTCGGTATTTTTATCACGCTAATTTTTTCTATACCTGTTTCGCTGTTCCTAAAAACTGAGTGTATGATTTCATCAATCGCGCTGGGCGTTGTGCGCTCACTGCACCCAATAAGCAGGTGTTTGGGAGCAATCATCATAACATCGCCACCTTCAACGGATGTTTTATAATATTGCTGTTCCTTTTCATCCAATAAAAAAAAGTCGCTTGATTCAGATATTTCAATAACCTTGCCCCTGTCCTTCTCAAACAGGTGATAAAAAGAAATAAATTTCATCAGCAGGCTTTCCCTTTCCCTTGCAGCTGTAGCAGCATTGCTTAATAAAATATGGTTATTGATGACAATACCAATATCGCGGGTAAAAATTAAATTGGGCAATGGCGCAAACACAAACTCGCCCCAGTTACCTTCTGCCGATTTTAGTACGCCGGTTATAAGCACATTGGTAAGTACGGCAGCATCCTGTATAGCGTCAAGCTTGCGTTCTGTTGCAAAGCTTACACCTTCCCACGCGCAGACAGCCGCAATTATTCTGCGGCGCAATACATCATTATTTTGCAACACGCGGTACAGCAGGTGCTGCACATCAAGCACTTTATCGCTGTTAAAATAATCCGGGTGACCGGGTTTATAACAATCCGGCTGTGCCTTATCTTTTTGCTTTTCTTCAAAAGCATTTATGTATTCAATTTTTCCGGGATCAAGAAAATACAGCAGCAGTTTTATATACTCATTATATTCCCTGCGCATTTGCGCAATGTGCACTGTATCGTCATACAACCACTCTTTAAATTTACTGGGAACTACCTTACCAATACCGCCATCAGGGCTATGAATAAGCAATCGCTTTAATGTTCCTATTTCTGATGTTACATTTATTAAATTATCCGTTAGCATACATTAGTAATGTACTGCAAAGCAACAAAACTTAATTGAAATAACCCTCACCCTCTTTCCCTCTCCATACAATGGAGAGGGATGCCCGGTAACAATACTTGTGAAAATTTTAGATAAATGTTCAGGACATTTTAACACGTTAAACTGACAATCATGCTAATGAATGTTGCGTTATAATGGTGTATTATTGAATAATTATTTTTTGGAATTCCAGCGGTTTATTTTCATAGCATCCCGGTTGCGTCGCACATTTCAGCAGGTGCGCATGTGACAGCAAGAAGATCGTATAAAATTTATGACGCCCCTGCAGGGCTATAATATTTTATGGCGCTAGTATATTGCCGTGCCTTCAGCGCTAATCCACGCTTGTAATACCAAGGCTTGTGATAAAAGAACACTGTCTATTGTTGCTGCGGTGGCCTTTTAGGCATTATTAAACTATCGTCGGGGTATTTGGCTTTAATGGTATCCCTTATGGCATTGCACCACGCATATAATTTTTGCTTTTCAGCAGCGGTTAGTATGGCATCTTTATGTATCCACAAATAACTGTCAAGCGGCATGCCGCCTTCCTTTACTTCTTCAATGCAATCCTGCATGCGTTTATATTGCCTCGCTATTTTACCGCTGGCAAAATCACTAAAGTTTAAATGTTGCTTGCCCTCCTGCACATGGTTATCAAGCCACCATGCCACAGGCTGTATATTATTATACCAGGGGTACCGGGTGTTATTGGTATGGCAATCGTTACAGGCACGTTTTAAAATATCGTCAACATCTGCGGGAATAGGCCCATATACATTTACTATATCGGTGGCCAGAATTTGTGTTGACTGATTTTTTGCGGGATGAAAAAACTGGATAATAACAAGTGCTGCAATAATAACAAGCGCAATTTTTTTCCAAAGTTTCATGCGATGAAGGTTGTTGTGGTTAATTGATTTTCAGAAAAACTATTGCAGCAGGTTAACAAATATAACGTTAATCTTCGTCTTCAGGCGTTTTCAGGCTACCTGCAGGATATTTTTGTTTCATGCCTGCGCGTATTGTATTACACCAATCACGTACCTTTTGTTTTTCAGCCTCGCTAAGTTTTGCATCTTTATGTATCCACAAATACATATCAAGCGGCATGTAGTTGTCATTAATTACACGCATACAATCTTCCAGCTTTTTATACTGGTAGTTTATAGGGTAATTGCCGTACTCGCTAAAGTTAAGCTTGCGCTTGCCGGCCCTAACATCATAGTCGAGCAGCCATGCAGCGGGTTGTATGTTGTACCAAGGGTACACGGTGTTATTGCTGTGGCAATCGGTGCAGCTTCGTTTTAAAATTGCGGTTACATCAGCAGGCATGGGGCCGTACAGGTTTGCTATGTCAACAGGGGGTACAGTTGTTGATTGGTTTTTTGGCGGGCGAAAGAATTGAATGATAATGAATATTGTGAGTAGTATAAGGCCTATGCGTTTTAAGGTTTTCATTGGCAAACAAGAGTTTGAGCATTTTGAAAGAGGAAACATGTCTGCACCCGCTTATATCCCGTCTTAATTAATTTGTACCTGTCACATAAGTTCGTAGTTCTTCATTTTTGATCTTGTACTTTCTTTTCTCTTGAAAGAAAAGAAAGTACCAAAGAAAAGTTCAAGGCCGACCCGAACCTCAAGCGTTCGGCCGTGCCAACGCCTCCCCGCGTGTAACTGCGTATGAATTTATCTTTTAGCTGCCTGCGTGATACTTCATATCGCATACGTTCAGGCTTTTTGGCTGGTGTACAACGTATGTTTTACCCGATACTTACCGCTGAGAGCTCAAATCACCGATTATCTTAGCTCCAAATGTTCTCATTAATACAATAGATATTCATCTGCGTTTAACTGAGTATTGAGTTTTGAGTGTTGATTATTTCCTCTTTCAATTACCCCGCTTCTTAATCCTTCAAAATCAAAAAAATCATGGTTCTATCAGTATATCCCCTGTCATTTCTTTTGCTACGGGCAAGCCCATTACCGTTAGAATTGTTGGGGCGAGGTCGCCGAGTTTGCCGCTTTTAATAGTACCGTGCCAATCGCTGTCAATAATAAAAAATGGAACAGGGTTTAATGTGTGCGCCGTGTTTGGTGTGCCATCCTCATTTATCATATAATCGGCATTGCCATGGTCTGCGGTTAAAAAAACGGTATAACCGTGCGCTAAAGCAGCAGTCACCACACGTTGTACACAAGCATCAACTGTTTCAACTGCTTTTATAACGGCGCTCCATACGCCTGTGTGGCCAACCATATCGGCATTGGCATAGTTTAAACAAATGAAGTCGGCAGTTTCATTTTCTATTTCAGGTATTAGTTTGTCGGTTAGTTCCTTTGCGCTCATTTCGGGCTGCAGATCGTAAGTAGCCACTTTTGGCGATGGCGCCATTATTCTTGTTTCACCTTCAAACGGCTTTTCGCGGCCCCCGCTAAAAAAGAAGGTAACATGCGGGTACTTCTCTGTTTCAGCAATACGTATTTGTTTTTTGCCGTTGTGTTCCAGCACTTCGCCAAGGGTATTGGCTAAATTATCAGTTTCAAAAATTACGTGCACGTCTTTAAAGGTTTTATCATACTCAGTCATGGTAGTATAATATAACTTAAGCGTGTGCATGCCCAGGTCAGCATGGTCTTCCTGCGTAAGCACGTGTGTAATTTCACGGCAGCGGTCTGTACGAAAGTTAAAACATATAACCGCATCACCATCTTTAATAGTTGCAAGTGGCTGCTGGCCCTCATCAATAATAACAGCAGGTTTTATAAATTCATCGGTAATATCAGCGGCATACGATTGTTCAACTGCAGCAATAGCATCGGTTGCTTTTTGGCCTTCGCCTTTTACAAGGGCATCGTAAGCAAGCTTTACACGCTCCCAGCGTTTATCCCTGTCCATCGCATAATAGCGGCCGCTTACACTTGCTATTTTACCCACCGAAGTATTTAAATGCGCCTGCAAGCCGGTTATAAAACCCAGGCCACTTTTTGGATCAGTATCACGTCCATCGGTAAAGGCATGTATATACACTTCGCTTAAACCCTGCTGTTTACACACATCGCATATAGCCTGTAAATGTTTTGTTTGCGAGTGTACGCCACCATCGCTTACCAGGCCCATTAAATGCAGGGGCTTGTTATTTGTTTTGGCATATTGTATTGATGCAAGCAGGTGTTCATTTTTTGCAAAACTGCCGTCGCGCACGGCCACGTTAATACGCTGCAGCTCCTGGTACACAATGCGGCCGGCGCCAAGGTTAAGGTGGCCCACCTCACTATTGCCCATTTGCCCGTCTGGCAGGCCTACAGCCTCACCACAAGTAACAAGTGTTGTATTGGGATATTTATCATAAAGACTTTTAACAAAGGGCGCATTGGCGTTTTGAATAGCATCAGCCGATTTTACCTTACCAAGGCCCCAACCATCCATAATTACAAGTATAACTTTCTTCGCTTTCATGCCATAAAGCTACGTTAATTTGTGTTTTTGGGGCTTGTGCAGGCTGGTAAAACATTAAACTTGGTGTAAATTGCAACGTCTTATACAATAAGATAACAATTTAACAATGAAAAAAATTTTACTAATAGTTTGTTTGGCAATGGGCGTTGCAGCGTTTGGACAGAGTGCCGGCAACGATGCTATTGTTAACGCGCTTAAAGGTGGTAATGTAACCAGCTTTAGCAGCTATTTTGATAACACACTCGACGTTAAACTGCCCGATAAAGACGAAGCAAAAGGTATTGATAAGAATGCCGCAGGTACTACGGTTAAGGACTTTTTTGATAAGAATGGCATTAAGGGTTTTGAACTTACCAGCCAGCGTGCCATGGGTGGTACCATGTATATGACGGGTAAGCTTACCGGCGGTGCAAAACCATATAATATTACTGTGATGATGAAGGATAAAGATGGCAAAACATCTGTAATAACAGTGAGAATAAATTAGGGCTTCTGGCGATTGCTGACATGAATCCCGCTTTTGAAAAGGCGGGATTTTTTTGTGCATATAGTCGCATGGTTAATAGTGTAATATTTATCTATAATGCTAACTGACAAAGGGTTTCAATCTATAAATACGATGTATTTACTTTTTGGTTTGACCCAAAAAGTAACAAAAAGGTCAAGGCTCCCGAAAAAAGGCTAAAAATTAACTTGTTCGGCTAAAATGAAATAGTTACAACATTTGAATATAGCCAAGCATTTGGAGGACCTCTGCGCTAAGAATATTTCCGTGCTATAGAATATGGATTTCATTTTTTAACGCCGAACAAATTAATTTTCTTAACGCCTTTTTTCGGATGCCGTCCACCATTTGCGCAGGTGTGAAGACTACATTTTAAATAGTTAGTTTGACGATTATGCCAGAGACCTTGGCGAACTGTGGAGAACAATCCGAATGACCGATGTTTTTTAAAGCCCAGCCTTAATGGTTTTAAGGTATTGCTTATAGTTTGATTTTGTAATGGTAACTGCATTGCACTGGTTGAAGGTGGCAAAGGCTTTTATAGCACCAGTTATTTTAGCGATCTGCGCATTGCTTAGTTTTACTGCCTCAAAATGCATGTTGTGAATGACTAATGTTTTTTGCTTTCTGTCGGCTTTTGAATCCATGCGCGCTACAAACGTGTCGCCCAGCAGTACTGGCAATGAAAAATAGCCGTATTTACGTTTTGGTTCGGGCACAAAACATTCAATTTGGTAATCAAACCCAAAAAAATCGCGCAGCCGGTGCCTGAATACATTTAATGAATCAAATGGTGAAAGAATAAATGCATCGCCTGACAATTCTATCTTTTTGCTTTTATAAGCGGGCAGCATGTAAACAGGCGTTTTAAGCCCCTCAACTGCTGCCTTTAATACAACACCCTCTTCCACCATTTTTTCAAGCTCTTTTTTTATCACATTATCTTTTACATAACGTGCGCGCCAGGCTATTTCTTTAGGGTATGCAAGGCCCAGCGCTTTTAATTCGCGGCCTATAACATGCCTTGCAAATTCTTCCGGTGTTGGCATGGTTGTATCAATACCCGCAGGCAGTATATTCCCCGGCAGATCGTACACGCGGTGAAAACCTTGTGTACGCGTAACCACAAGCCTGCCATCCATATAAAGCCTCTCCAGCGCTACCTTGCTCGGCCGCCAATCCCACCAGCCCTGGCTTGCCTCCTGGCGGTCGTTTTCAAAGTCTTTTACCATCAGAGGACCTTCACGCGCAATCCTGTCAAGCACCTTTTGCATAAGGGTTGTTTCCGCGTGCGTTAAAGGCTTTCTGTTCTTTAAAAAACCCTGCTTTACCGGCAGTGAGAAACGAAAATGTTCCATGGGTATATACCCTGCATCAGAGGTAAAGAATTCAAATACCCGTCCATCTTCCTGCAGTTCAGCAAGCCACTCCAGTTTATAATCGGGCACGCGTGCTGCAATAGTGTGGTGGTGCGCACGCTCAACGGTATAGTTGGTATCAAGCTGCACAAAGCCAACATGCTCAATAAGCTTGTAAACAGCCTCGCGTCCCCTGCCAAACTGCGCGGGTTTAGCTAACCCTGAAGCGTGAAGGATTATTTTACGTGCCTGTTGTTTGGTGAGCGTGATTGCCGACATAAGTGCAGAAGGAAGGTAGGAAATTTTGGGGAAGAGCGGTTGGAATGAGAAAAGATTAGACCTTTAGGAAGGGAATATGGTTAATGAAACAATGGTGAAGTTTATGTACATTTAAAGCACATTAGTGAGCCTATTTAATTGTATAAAAAAATGTTTAACTTTTTTGGAAATAAGGAAAAGGTGCTTGAAAAAGAAAAGAATAAATTAATGCATGATTTGGAAAATGGTGGGATACGGCAATTGGTTCTAAAGATGGGCAGTAATGAATTTTATTCGATTTTAATAAAAGAAAAACATGAAAAAGAAGGTAGCTTTGCAAGCGACGATTATATCTCTCATTATGCGTATAAGGTATCTTCTGGCTTAAACAATACCATTTATAAGACCGAGCTTTTAGAATTGCTGGCTGATGCATCATACTCCCCTTATAAAAAATATATATTTTGCTGCCTAGCAAGTTTATGTTCAAATACCACCGACTACCAGTTATTTGACTTTTTGCTGAAACATATTTCCGGTGAAGATGACGAGGAAATTATCGTATCAATACTTTCAAGGCTTGACGAAATTGTCAAGCCAGCAAGCGTGGATATAAGTGTAATAAAAAAGAATTTAATTGAGGGCAATCAACATACCAGGCGGGCAGCAATAAAAGCATTGTGCAATTGCCGCCACAGTGAGGTTGAAGATTTGCTGCTGGATGAATTTAAGGTAAGCGATAAACATACAAAAAGCAGTATTTGCGGGCCTTTACAATCAGTAGGTACTACGAAATCAATCCCAGTTTTGAAGAGCGCTTATAAAGCAACTAGAGATCCGTGGTTAAGACATAATATTGAATACACTCTAAATGCGATTTCTGAAAGAGGGAGTGTTACAGATTAGTGTTGCATCGGATAGTAAGAGGGTCTGCTCCTGTCATTTATTAAGTCTGTTAAGTCACCCTATCAGTTTATAATATTCAGCTTCGCCCTATCCTGCCCCTTTCCCAACAAATAAAGCGGGTTGCTCCATACAACCTGCCACAGGCTTTTATCTTCCATGGCAATATGCCAGGTTAACATATTAAGTTGATTTTTAAAAACATCATTCACTACAATCAAACCGAGCCTGGTTGCCTCAACCTGGGGGCCGTATATGCAGTTTTGGCACGGATAATCAAATTTTATTGACTTTACAAGCACAGCTTTATAGGTATGGGTTTCGCCATGCAAAAGCTTTACTTGCTGTATGCGATTGTGAAGGCATACCTGCTCTTGTTGCAGGTGTAGATAATTATTGTTAACCGTAAAATTATGCTGCCAAGAGCATGTCATCAGCCAAATACCAACAGGCTTTGCGCCTGTATTTTTTATTTGAACAGATACGATAAAGTTCTTTTGTTTTACGGAATCTGTGTCTATGGAATAGTCATTATCCCAAACAGAATTTGCATATTCGCTTTTTGCATAGATCTTTTCGTATTCGCTGTCAACTTTTATCGTAATGCTTATTGGTAAGGCAGCGATATTTTGGGCAATGCCTTTATAAAAAATAGGTAACAATAAAGAAATCAACAATATTTTTCTCATGCAGTTATTGTAAGGTTGAAGATAAATTACAAAACGCTGCGGCAGTGCCCATTCTTCTTCCCAAAAATATTTTTTAAATTAATCCTGGTTTTTAGCGGACAAAACAGCAGTTTTTATATATATGTATAGAAACGTTTCCAGTTTCCGGTCTCCAGTTTCCAGTTATTGAAGCGAGAGGAAGAAAGCCAATTTAAGGTTTGAAGTTTAAAATTGAATTGAAGAGACGTCTTGTCCCGAGTACAAAAGCAGTTTATGGCATCAGTAAAAGGATTATATCCCGTTAACAATAAGAACAAGGTTTGTGCGTAAAACGGCAAGCAAAGAGTTGATATTCAAAAAAAACTAATATGAGGGCCATAAAAATATAATATGCAGGTTATGAAACAGTTATGCATTTTTTGACGTATTTTTTTGTGTACAGAATGGCTACAAAATGGCGGCGTTTGTGTAACTTTTGGCGAGAGGGGAAAGTTTCCGGTTGCCGATTTCCAGTTTCCGGTGATTGGAGCGAAGGATCTGCCGAGCTATTAATACAATGCTGGACCAAACCAATACTGCCAGGCAGATCCTTCGCTACGCTTTGGATGACAGCATTTTTGGGCAGCCGGCTTTATTAGGCTTTTGGGTTATATCTTTATCGCCCTTCAATATATTTTGTATATGAAAAAAATAATTGTTCTTGTATCAGTCGCTTTTGTTGCCGTGGGTTGTTTTGCACAGCAGGCGTATACGCCAACGGCAAGCAATGTTGCAGCGCGTAAATGGTTTGCCGATGAAAAGTTTGGCCTGTTTATTCACTGGGGGCCATTTAGTATTCCGGGCGATGGGGAATGGGTAATGAACAACCGTAACATTACCGTAAAAAACTATACAAGGCTTATGCATTTTTTTAACCCGATTGACTTTAATGCACAGCAATGGGTTAGCATGGCAAAGGGCGCGGGCATGAAATACATTACACTTATCACACGCCACCACGATGGTTTTAGCATGTGGAATACAAAATATTCTGACTTTAATATAATGAATTCCCCGTACCATAAAGACATTGTAAAGGCGCTAGCCGATGAGTGCCATAAGCAGGGTATAAAACTGTTTTTGTATTACAGCCTGCTTGACTGGCGGCGTGATGATTACCAATACTGGACCGGCCGCACGGGCCAGGGCACAGGGCGCACGGTACATGGCAAATGGGAAGATTATGTACAGTTTATGAAAAACCAGCTTACCGAACTGCTTACCAATTATGGCGAAATTGGCGGCATTTGGTTTGACGGCTATTGGGACCAAACAGCACCTGAAGGCGCTGCAGACCGCAGCCCAAGGCTTGACTGGCATTTAGGTGAAATTTATGCGCTTATACATAAGCTGCAACCGCAATGCTTAATCGGCAACAACCACCACCTTACGCCCTTTGCTGGCGAGGATTTCCAGATGTTTGAAAAAGATCTGCCGGGTGAAAATAAATCGGGACTTAGTTATCAAAAACCTTCTGAGCAGCTGCCCCTCGAAACGTGCGAAACCATTAATGGTTCATGGGGTTTTAATATTACCGACACCACATATAAAACGCACGAACAACTGATACATTACCTTGTTAAAGCAAGCGGGCTTGGCGCAAATTTTTTATTAAATATTGGGCCTATGCCTAATGGTGAAGTGCAACCTGAATTTAAAGAAAGGCTGGCTTACATGGGTAACTGGCTTAAAGCAAACGGTGAAAGTGTGTATAACACCAAAGCAGGTTACCTGCGCCCGCAGGACTGGGGCTGTATTACAGAGAAGGCTGGTAAAATGTACGTGCACGTTTTTGCAAAAGATAATAATACAGTAACGCTGCAAAATTTTCCTTACAAAAATATTGTAAAAGCATACCTGCTAAAAAATGGAACTGTTGTACATACTGAATTAGCAGGGAATACAGTAACGATTGATAATATTCCGCCCCATAACGATGAGCCTGATGAAGTAATAGTGCTGGATGTAAGCAATGGGTAAAATAATACACCATTAAGCTAAATAATGCATGTGTTTATAGTTGCGGGGCCATTACGTTGCGTTATTTACGGAGATATATAATTAAAAAGGCATAACATGATATACGGTAACTGATTTTTTTCTAACTTGGGGCATGATCTTAGAAGTATGCGGGATCTTTATTTTAGCATTCGCTCTTGGCTATTGGGCAGCCGGTGTATATGCAGCAATAAAAAAGAGAAAAACCGCTTCTGAAAGACGGAATAAACCTCTTTCCGTAACACCCCGGGAAAAAAACAGGCCTGAAAAACTTAACTAAAAATACCACTGGTAAATCTTTTGGTTTTTTCATCCTTTTACAGTTAACAGTAAAGCAATAAATATTCAATTATTTGTTAACTGTTTTTATTTTACAAACATGATTATTGTAATACAGTGTAAAGATAAAGTTGGCCTTGTGGCAGCCATTTCTGGTTTGCTGGCCGGTGAGCAGATAAATATTATTTCGATGCGTGAGCATGTTGATGTTGCAGAGGAGATGTTTTTTGCGCGTTTGCAGGTACAAAAACGGGTTGATGCCACTGCATTGCAACACAAGCTGGAAGCTGCATTGCCGCAGGGCGCACAGGTGCATGTTAACCCGCAGCCCGAGAAGAAATTGGCGGTGCTTGTAACAAAAGAATACCACTGCCTTAGCGATATATTAATACGCAACCATTTTAAAACATTAGGCGCAACCGTTGAATGTGTTGTAGGCAATCATCCTGTATTGGCAGATATTTGCAGCCGTTTTGAAGTGCCTTTTCATTACGTAAACCATGATGATAAAACAAAAGAGATATTTGAGAATGATGTGACAGAGTGCTTACAGCAGTATAGCTTTGATCATATAGCGCTGGCAAAATTTATGCGCATATTGTCGCCACAGTTTATATCAAATTTCGCGGGACAAATTATTAATATACACCATTCTTTTCTGCCTGCCTTTATTGGCGCAAACCCTTATAAACAGGCATTTGAACGTGGTGTAAAGCTTATTGGGGCTACTGCCCATTTTGTTACGAACGATCTTGATGAAGGCCCCATTATTGCACAGCAGATAATACCTGTAAGTCATAATTATACCGCTGCCGATATGATGCGCGCCGGTAAAGAAATTGAGACTGCGGTTTTTGCCAGGGCGCTGCAACTGCTATTTGAAGACAGGGTGTTCGTGTATAAAAATAAAACAGTGGTGTTTGAGTAGGTGAAGCGCAAATTTGCCAAAGCAAGTTGACCGAAAACGGTTATTTAAACAGTCATCAAATATTCATTCAATTCCAAGCAACAATGTATAATTTCACGCTGAATAAAAATTTGGATAAGATGTTAAGGATAATCCTGGTTACGGCATGTTGTTTTATTACGGCCTTAGGCTTTGGGCAGGAAAATGGCAATGTATCAAAGTATAACGCTAATGAGTTGTTTGCACCTCTTGCGTATAATGGCACTGGCTCAGCATATCGCTCTGCTAATGGTGCGCCAGGTGCCAGGTACTGGCAAAACCGTGCTAATTACACTATAGCGGCTACGATAGATACCGCCGCTAATACATTATCGGCAACAGAAACTATTAATTACGTAAATAACAGTCCCGATACACTGCATTCGCTGTGGTTATATGTTGAACAAAATACTTACCGTAATGATGCCCGCAGCCAGTATTATACAACCGGTGGGTCAACACAATTTACAACGGGTAACAATATTGCTTCCGCTGAGGTGGAGATGAATGGTAAAACTGTAAAGGCTGATTATATTATTACAGATACCCGCATGCAAATACGCCTTAAACAGGCATTATCACCCGGTGGTGGCAAAGTGGCCATCCATATAAAATATTCATACAACATACCCGGTGTTTTTGGCAACCGTACTGATTATAATGACACCAAAAATGGAAAGATATTCGAGATGGCGCAATGGTACCCGCGTATGTGTGTGTATGATGACCTGGAAGGCTGGAGTACGCTGCCCTTTTTAGGAAGCGGCGAATTTTATTGCGAGTATGGCGATTATGATTATACCGTTACTGTGCCCTGGGATATGATTGTAGCAGGCAGCGGCGAACTGCAAAACCCATCACAGGTACTTACAGCCAAACAAATTGCGTTGCTGGCAAAAGCACAAACGAGTGACAAAACAATTATGATACGCAGCGCTGATGAAATTGGCAACCCCACCAGCAGGCCTGTGCAACATGGTATGCTTAGCTGGCATTTTGTAATGAAGAACACGCGCGATGTGGCATTTGGCGCATCAAAAGCTTATGTATGGGATGCAGCAAGGGTTAACCTGCCATCAGGTAAAAAGTGCATGGCAATGTCAGTTTACCCCGTGGAAAGTGCTGGTGCCGATGCATGGGACAACGCTACCGAGTACCTGAAAAAATCAATGGAATATTTCTCCAGCACATGGTTTGAGTATCCTTATCCTGTTGCGGTTAATGAGGCTGGCACTGCCGGCGGCATGGAATACCCGGGTATTGTGTTTGATGGCATTACCGATAAAGGCAAGGACCTGTTCTGGATAACTGCGCATGAAATAGGGCACAACTGGTTTCCTATGATAGTGGGCTCTGATGAGCGCCGCTATGCGTTTATGGATGAAGGTTTTAATACATTTATTGATGTATACGCATCAGATGTTGTTGATAATGGCAAGTTTGGCCCAAAGCGCGATGGCGAATATGCGCCAAATGGCGGTAACCCTGCCGACGAAATATTACCGTATCTAAATGACGCGCAGGCGCCGACTATGATGGTGCGTGCAGACGGTATTCCGGAAAAGTACAGGCATCCGCTGGTTTATTTTAAACCGGCGTTTGGTTTGGTGATGCTGCGCGAATCAATCCTCGGTAAGGACAGGTTTGATTATGCCTTTAAACAATACATACGTAACTGGGCATATAAACACCCTGCGCCATACGATTTTTTCAACACCATGAATAACGAAGCAGGTGAAGACCTTTCATGGTTTTGGCGCGAATGGTTTTTTAATAACTGGCAGCTTGACCAGGCGGTAACGGGAGTGCACTATACTGATAATGATCCGTCAAAAGGCGCAACAGTAACTATCGCCAACCTTGAAAAAATGGCGATGCCGGTAACGCTTGAAATAGTGCTGGCGGATGGTACAAAACAACGCATGCAGTTACCAGTGGAAACATGGCTGCAAAGCGCAGTGCAGGATATTCATGCAGCAACCACGCAAAAAGTAAGATCAGTAACGGTAGACCCGGATCACATGCTGCCTGATGGCAACAGGGCAAATAATGTATGGAAGCAGTAACGCTGAATGATATAATGAACAAGCCGCGCTGTTTATCCAAAACGGCCCAGCTTGTTTTTCCTCACAACCCTTAAAAATCCTTAAAATCGTGGTTCTACACATACATTCCACCCGATGCCTCAATACGCTGGGCATTTACCCATCGTGCATCATCAGTGCATAAAAAAGCAACAACGCCGCCAATATCATCCGGCAGGCCAACACGCCCGAGAACAGTAGCAGATGCAACCATCTTGTTAACCTCAGGATTATCCCTTACCATGCCACCGCCGAAATCGGTTTCAATGGCGCCGGGTGCAACTACGTTGGCGCGAATGCCACGTGGGCCAAGTTCCTTAGCAAGGTAACGGGTTAAGGTTTCAACAGCGCCTTTTAAGCTGCCGTAAAGCGCTGTACCCACCATGCTAAACCTTGCCAGGCCCGATGAGATGTTTACAATACCGCCGCCATTATTCAGCAAAGGCAAGGCTTTTTGGGTTAGGAAGAAAACACCTTTGTAGTGAATGTTGGTAAGGTTGTCAAACTGCTCTTCTGTGTACTGGCCAAAAGGCACATGCATACCGATGCCGGCATTATTAACAAGAAAATCAAAGTGCTCGGTATTAAACGTGTTTCTTAATACGCCGGTTAACTGTGTAATAAAACCATCGAGGCTTTTTATATCGCCGGTGTTAAGCTGTAGTGCTGCTGCTTTTTGCCCTGTTGCTTCAATGGTTTTTACAACAGCTTCGGCTTCGTTTTTTTTACTGTTATAGGTAAGTATTACATCAATGCCTTTTTTAGCAATGCTCAATGCCATATTCTTTCCCAGGCCACGGCTGCCGCCCGTTACCAATGCAATTTTTGCTGTGCTCATAACTGTTATTTTTTACGATGTAAAGGTAAAACAGCCATAAGCCGGCTTGTTTGCAAGGCTCAATCTAATGTTTGCAAAATTCAAATATGTTAGTTACAGGCGAAAGGCAACCGGTGAAACAGCAGTGTGTTTCCTGAAGAAATTTGAGAAATGCGCCACCTCTTCAAAACCCAGCGAGTAAGCAATTTCGGATATGTTCCAGTTGGTTTGCTTCAGCAGTATTTTTGCCTCCTGTATAATACGGCTGCCGATAATATCTGTTGTGGTTTTGCCTATGTTTTCCTTCAAAACCTTATTTAGGTGGTTTACATGCACGGCCAGCCTGTCGGCATAATCTTTAGCAGTTCGAAGGGACAGTTTTTGATTAGGCGATTCAATAGGAAACTGCCTTTCCAGCAATTCAACAAACAACGATGAAACCCTGGCCGAAGCGGTATGTGCAGGGTATAATGCGGTGGCTGGTTGCAGCTTTTGGCCATAGTGTATCAGTTCAAGTACATAATTGCGCAGCAGGTCATATTTGTACGCGTAATCACCACCAATTTCTTTGTACATCTTTTTGAAAACCAATTCAATATCATCAGCATCTTCATCCGTCAACTGGAATATAGGCACTGCCCCCGGCTGAAAAATAGGCAGGTTGTCAATATTTACGCCGGTTTTGTTCTGGCTTAAAAACTCGCCGGTGAAAATGCAAAAAAGCCCATGCTGGTTATCGTCAAGCGGGTTGTAGTGGTAAGGTATTTTAGGCGTAGCAAACAGCAAGGCGTTCTTTTCAATATCAATTACCTTGTCGGCATATTCGGCTTTGTTGCGCCCACGTATCAGGCTTATTTTATAATACGCCCGCCGGTTGTAGGGCATTACAGCTTTCTTTTTAAAAAAAGCAACGGTTTCGGCAATTTTAAAAATATTAAAATGCCCAATTTCCTTGTGAATGCCCTCGGGAAGAATATTGCCCGTTTCTTTATAAAACTGTTCCAGCGTAGTTGTTTCCATGATTAAACCACATTTGCGAAATACAAATATAGGATTGGCTATAAGAAATCTAACCTAACAATTGCAATATGTATAAACTTTACTAACTTTATAATGAGATTGATTGAGAATTAAATTATGTTTTTATATGTCAACTATCCATCCACAATACACGTTTGATAGTGCCGGAAATCCTGTTGGTGTTTTTTTACCTATTGAGGATTGGAATGCCCTGACAGAAGAATTAAATATGGAGTTGCCCGAATGGCAGAAAGAGTTGATTGATAACCGCCTTGCTGCATATAAGAGCAACCCATCAAGTGCTTTAGATTGGGAAGTTGTATTGAAAGAATTGGAGGCTGAGGATGAAACGGCGTAGAGTTATTGTAACGCTTGAAGCAAAAAATGATTTAAAAGAGGCAAAAACTGGTATAAGAAAAGAAGCCCTGAACTGCCAAAGCGTTTTACAAAGCAGGTAATTCAAACGATTGAAAATCTCCGTTCTTTACCCGCCACCCATGCAATACGGTATAAAAATGTGCGTATAGCCAACATAGCGGTTTTTCCCTACGCAATTCACTATTTGATTGGGGAAGATGCTATCATAATCCTGGCAAGTACACCATACCGCTGCTGACCCGGGCAAATGGGTTGCAAGGGTTTAAACTGAACTCAATTAAATTAATCGCACTCTCCGTTTTCATCTTTTAAATCTTTCCAAATCCCCATTCATACTGCTTATATTTGTTTTATAACGATTGGCGTATATGAACCAGCCCCAAAGACTATTCGATTGCATTGAAAACCAGTTAGCAAAGTTTCCAAAAACTGATATGATGTCTGCCAAGATAAATGGTAACTGGCAGCTTTACACTACCGCGCAGGTAAGCGATATGGTTAAAAATCTTGCTGCGGGCCTTTTGCAATTGGGCGTTAGCGGCAACGATATGAGTGATGAAGGCACCGACAAAATTGGCATCATCAGCAACAACCGGCCTGAGTGGGTTATTGCAGATATGGCCGTGCAGCAAACAGGTGCGGTGCTGGTGCCATTATACCCTACCACCAACCCGCACGAAGTACAGTTTATTTTAAACGATGCACTTGTTAAATACATTTTTGTTAGTGGGCAGGAAATGTATGATAAAATAAAAGCCCTGCAGCCCAATATACCATCTCTAAAAAATATTTATTCGTTTGATGAATTGCCGGGCGTAAACCATTGGAGTGAGCTAACAAAAAATATAACAGGTGAATGGTTGCAAAAAGTTGATGCATCAAAAGCTGCTGTTAAGGCGGCTAACGTGGCAACTATTATCTATACCTCGGGCACAACCGGTACGCCAAAAGGCGTTATGCTTACGCATAACAATATTATGAGCAATATAATGCTTAGTAAAAAAAGTTTTCCGTTTGACGAAGCGCCCAACTACAAAGCATTAAGTTTTTTACCGCTCAATCACATTTTTGAGAAACTGATAACATATCTCTATTTGTACAATGGCACCAGCATTTACTATGCTGAAAACATGGATACCATTGGCGATAACCTGCGCGAGGTAAAACCTGATACATTTAGTACGGTGCCACGCCTGCTGGAAAAAGTATTTGAGCGCATTATGACTGCAGGGCACAACCTTACGGGCATAAAAAAGAAATTATTTTTTTGGAGCGTGGCATTGGCAGAAAAATATGACGATACAGTTAGCGGCGGCGTGTTTTACAACATGAAACTTGCTATTGCCAACAAACTGGTATTTAGCAAATGGCGCGAAGCGCTGGGTGGTAATGTAAAGCTTATAGTTACCGGGGGTGCCGCCTGCCAGGAAAAATTACTGCGCATTTTTAACGGCGCAAAAATACCAGTGTATGAAGGCTATGGCCCCACCGAGAACAGCCCGGTTATAAGTGTAAACAGGGAAGCTTATGGATCGCATAAGTTTGGTACTGTAGGCCCGCCTCTTGACGGTCTTGAAGTAAAGCTGGCCGAAGATGGCGAGATATGCGTTAAAGGCCCCACAGTAATGAAAGGCTACTACAAACGCCCCGACCTTACTGCTGAAACAATTATAGACGGCTGGCTGCATACTGGCGACATTGGCGTGTGGGTGGATAATAAATTTTTAAAGATAACCGACCGCAAAAAGGAGTTGTTTAAAACAAGCGGCGGCAAGTATGTTGCCCCGCAGCCTATTGAAAACAAACTGAAGGAAAATCCGTTTATTGAACAGGCGATGGTAGTAGGGCCCGAGCGTAAATTTGTAGGTGCGTTAATTGTGCCTGCATTTACATTTTTGCAAAGCTGGATGAAGCATGAAAACATGCCGTTTACCACCCGCGAAGACATTATACATAACGACATTATACTAAAAAAATACCAGGGCATTATTGATGAGGTTAACCAAAACTTTAACCATGTTGAGCAGGTTAAAAAATTTGAACTGCTGCCCAAAGAATGGGGCCTTGAAACAGGCGAGATGACACCCAAAATGAGCATAAAGCGTAAAGTGGTAATGGAGAAATTTAAACCGGAAATTGAGAAGATATATAGGTGATTGCCGAATTACTAGTCGTCCAATCTCTCAATTTCCAATAATATTTCTTGTATTACTTCAATATTATAAATCTCTTTTTTGCCCGAAAGACCTTTCTTTGAGTAAACAAAGAAAACTTTGCCACCAAAGTCAGTTTCAAACTTCTGATGATTAACCAAGTGCATTTCAATCCACTGATATTGATTTAATGCCTGTCCCGATTCAATTGGCTTAATTTGTACGCCAATGTATTTTTCTTTAACCTTTATAAAAAAGTCTACGCTGTAAATCCTATCCCATTTATCTGGCGCGGGTTCTATGCTTCTCCCAATTACTTCTTCTAATTGCCCATAAATAGTTTGTACTTCCGTTACATATCCTTCATAAGTTCTGTTTATTATAAGGTTATAAGCATAATCAATACACTCGTCTTCTGTTACTGAAAGAAGCTCTTTTTGAACAACCTCAGATAATTTAACATATAAAGTTTGCCCTAAGCCACGTATATATTCACGTGTTATTTTAATCCCCTTTTTCTTATTCTGATACGCTTTATCAAAATAATACTTTTCCCATTCCTCATATTTAGAAGGTGCACATGACCTAATAAGTTCGGAGGTACTGCCAACACTGTGAGATTTGTTTAACGTCCACCTATTCATTACATAATTTAAAAGTGTTTCCCTCTTAAACTTCATGTTTACTCCTTCAACACCGGTAAGCCATTCTTTCTCCATAACTTAAAATATTTAAATCATCTTCTTTACACTTCGGTAAAACTTTCACTAAAGACCCTCCAAGAGGTGCAAAAATTTGTCTTTATATTTAAACTCGCTATTATCATCCACTTGCACTAATCCGCTCTTTATCAAATGCGCGTTAATAAATGTTTTATTTTCAAGATATAAATAGCACAACAAATTATTTTCACCATCATATTTCGTACTGTCATATCTTAAAAAAACTCGCTTTCCTTTTAATTTCTCAATCAAAAAATCTGTCGCTTTTCCGTTTATTATTGGGTCTTGTTTTATACCAATTAGCCTTACCGTTAAGTTATTATTTAAACGCACTTTTTCGGGGCTAATAACTTCTTTCACAGTAAATAATTCTTCACGCTGAGTTGAGCTGTCCTTATCTATCTTGGACCCAAACTGCATTGTTTTTACATCAATTTTTTTATCAAAATTGTGAGGGTCTTTAAAAACATATGGAAGGTTACTTATCTCCTTTTCAAAATCTTTTGTAATAGCCTGCTGCCGGATAAATTCATAGGTTGTTCCGCTTATATCTTTTTGACTTACTCCAAGCTTTTCTTTTATCACAGGTATGAAATCTTTATTTATTTCGAAGCCAATGGAGTCGCGAAATAAATTTTTTGCCGCAAGGCTGGTGGTACCGCTTCCTGCATAAGGGTCAAGCACTGTTTCGCCAATAAATGAAAACATTTTAATTAATCTCCTCGGCAGTTCTTCCGGAAACATAGCAATATGATTATTCTGTCTCGCACCTGCAAAATTCCAATGACCCGCAAAAAATGTATTCCATTCTTCATTTGTCATCACTGAAAAATCCTTTTGCTGTTTTGTTGGCTTGGGTGCATCGCCGAGTTTTTTGAATAATAGAATAAACTCGTAGTCTAATTTAAGAATACCATTCCGTGGGTATGGGTACGAACCCATTTGAATACCACCGCCGGTAGTGTTGGAAGTAGTTACCTTTTGCCAGATAATTGCACCCATGTAGTCAAAACCAATATTCTCACAAAACTTTATTATCTCCTCCCTAATGGGTATAACCTTATAACGTCCATAATATATTGCACGTGCAAACTGGTCACCAATATTTACACACAACCTGCAGCCCTTATGTAACACTCTGTAACATTCCTTCCAAACAAGGTTCATGTTGTTAATATAGCTCTCATAACTTTCATGAAAACCTATTTGATTTTCTGTTCCATAATCTTTTAGCTGCCAGTACGGTGGAGAAGTGATTATTAAATGAACAGAGCTGTCATTTATACCCGACATTTCGCGGCTATCACCATTAATTATTTTATGATTAGTAGCAATCAATTATTAAAATTTATCAAATTTACTTAATTTTTAAAGCTCTTGAAGATAAGATAAATCTGTAAAAAGGTTTACGGATGAAAATTATAAGGTTCCCAGCTTTTACCCTTTATATACCGTTAGCGTGAGCATCTTACCAAAGCCCCATAAATTAATAATACTCCCCCTTCTTGTTAAGCGGTATCTCCTCATTCATTCCGCCATACTATCTTTATGCTGAAACCAACCAAAATAAATGAAAGTTTTTTTTACTGCCTGCATGTTTATTTATGCGGGTATGCAATATGCCAGTGGCCAGGGTAACCATCCAAAAATGGATTTTGAAACCTACAATCCACCAAGCACACTTGTAGTACCCGAACATAAACTTACCCGCGCCAAATACCCGTTTATTGATGTACACAACCACCAGTGGGATATGCCGGGGCAGGATATACACGAGCTTATAAGCCAAATGAACGCTTTGAACATGGGCATTATGGTAAACCTTAGCGGCCGTGGCTACAGGGATGTAAATGGTTATCTTGATATAAATGACCATGATTACCTGGTGCGCTCACTTGAAAATATAAAGAAACAGGATGCAAGAAGGGTTGTGCTTTTCACCAATATTTCGTTTACTGGCTATGGCACAAAAGGATGGATTGAAAAAGCGTTGAAAGAACTGCAGGACGATGTAAAAGCTGGTGCGCGGGGGCTGAAAATTTACAAGGACCTTGGCCTGGAATACAGGGATGAAAAAGGGAAGATAATCCGGGTGGATGACCCGAGGCTTGACCCTATTTGGGAGAAATGCGGTGAGCTTAAAATACCCGTTATCATTCATACTGCCGACCCAAAGCCTTTTTGGCAGCCTATGGATGCCAACAATGAGCGCTGGCTTGAACTGGCAACCCACCCCGACAGGGCACGAAACAATACCAAACCCGCGCCCTGGGACACGCTGATTGCCGAGCAGCACCGCATTTTTAAACGCCACCCAAACACTACTTTTATTGCTGCACATTTTGGATGGTATGCTAATGACCTTACTACATTAAGTAAGCTGCTGGATGATATGCCAAACGTGGTGGTTGAGTTTGGCGCTGTAATAGCAGAGATAGGCAGGCAGCCACGTATGGCAAAAGCATTTTTTACCAAATACCAGGACAGGATAATGTTTGGTAAAGACAGTTGGGTACCTGAAGAATACACCACCTATTTTCGCGTACTTGAAACCGAAGATGAATATTTTCCCTACCACAAAAAATACCACGCATTTTGGCGCATGTATGGCATGGGTTTGCCGGATAATATTTTAAAGAAGATATACTACAAAAACGCATTGCGTGTAATACCAGGTTTGGATAAAACATTGTTTCCTGAATAGAGTTATCAGCCCGAAACTTCGGGAGTGAAACGTGAAACGGGCGGAGAGGTTTAAATATTTTTGAGAAGTATTTAGGCGTGCTTTTTTTTATGGATATTTTCGATGGTGGTTTGACAGTTATTAAAAACATGATCAAGCTGCATAAGCAATAAACAGGTGCCACTTATTGCCTATACTTGGGTGGCTGCCTGAAAATGTGCAAAAATGAATGGAAGATTTATTTGTTAAATACTAAATTTGTTGGCAAAAGGCAAAAGCGTGAATTTAACATCAATTGAAATATGCGCGGGTGCGGGCGGCCAGGCAATAGGGCTTGAACAAGCCGGCTTTGAGCACCTTGCATTAGTTGAAATTGAACCCGTTGCCTGCGAAACACTGCAGCTGAACAGGCCGCATTGGAACATAATAAACAAGGATGTTAAACACTTTTCTGCAAAACAATATAACCGCATAGACCTGTTTGCAGGTGGTGTTCCCTGCCCACCTTTTTCAATCGCAGGTAAGCAACTAGGGCACATGGATGAACGGGACCTGTTTCCTGAAGCGCTACGTTTAATAACCGAATGCAACCCAAAAGCCGTGATGCTGGAAAATGTAAGAGGATTACTTGACGCAAAATTTAAGGAATACCGCAGGCGTATATTAAATCAGTTATACAACCTAGGTTACCAATGCGACTGGAAGCTTGTTAATGCTGCTGAGTATGGCGTTTCACAAGTTAGGTACAGGGCTATTTTGGTAGCTATGAAAAAAGAATATTTTAGCTTTTTTGAATGGCCTGCAAAAAGTGAAGCTTTACCATTAACCATTGGCGAACTGTTATATGAAGAGATGGCATCGCTTGGCTGGGAGAATGCTGATAACTGGAAAATTGCGGCTAACAACATAGCCCCCACGCTTGTTGGCGGCTCTAAAAAACATGGGGGCGCTGATTTGGGGCCAACAAGGGCAAAGCAATCATGGGCACTCCTTGGTGTAGACGGAAAAGGGCTTGCGGATATGCCACCTGTTAATGGCTCTATAGCAATGCCACGCCTTACGCTTAAAATGGCCTCTTTAGTGCAAGGCTTTCCAAATGAATGGCAATTTGCAGGTAAAAAAACACCGGCGTACCGCCAGATAGGTAATGCATTTCCGCCACCTGTAGCAAAAGCTATTGGTCTTTCAATACAAAAAGCATTAAAAACGTATGAGCAAAAAAGCGTTAAAAGGCAAAGGCTCCAGGGCGAAGTTGCGTGAGTTCTTTTTAAAGAATGCAGGCAGAGTTTTAAATTCTGGTACATTGCGGGAAGTTGCGGGTACAAGTGAATGGGGAAGGCGTGTGAGAGAGTTGAGAAATGAAGAGGGGATGAACATCGTAACACATAATGACCGCAGTGACCTGAAACCCGGTGAATACCTTTTGGTGGATATTAAGCCGCTGCCTGCATTTGAAAGGGATATATCAAAAGAAGTACGTGCTTTTGTGCTTGACAGGAATGGCTTTACATGCCAGATGTGCGGTGCTGCTGCCGGTGAGCCGCATCTATACGATGCGGGCAGAAAAACAAGATTGCATATAGGGCATATAATTGATAAAACAATGGGCGGCTCTGACGAGCCTTCAAATCTAAGGGCGATTTGCTCCGTTTGTAACGAAGGCGCATCAAACCTCACACTAAACAGGCCGCAGGCAATTAAACTGCTCGCCCAAATAAGAAGGGCGCCCACGACAGACCAGCTGGATGTTTTGAAATGGGTTATTGATAAGTTTCCCAAACAGGCGGAAGCGATTTTAAAAAAGACAAAATAATAGTTTAGCTATAGTTTATATAATATTGGCCGCCATTACTACCATAGTATAAGAGTGCGCAATTGCGATGCCATGAAAACCCACAGCCCGAAACATAATGGCTAACATTATTTATAACCCATCTTCAAATATATTTAATACCCTATCCTTCAATTTCAGCAGGCATATTACGTGTTTTAGTTAATCGGTAAGGGTGTTTTGTAACTTTCGGTATTTAATATCGTTCAACACGCAAATAAATAATTCGTATGTGTAAAATACCGTTTGTTTTGGCAGCAACCGCAGTTGCAGGTATGGCGATATTATCGTGTAATTCATCCGGCACTGCTGATAATAAAAGCGATAGCTCTGTAACCGCTGCACCTGCAAAAAATTACCTGGCTGACAGTTTTATAAATATTAACGGCGCCAATATTTTTTATACAGTAAAAGGCAGCAACAGCCCTGCGGTTGTTTTTATTTCGGGCTTTGGCGATGACAACCAAACATGGCAGCAGGTGCAGGATAGTATTGCACCACTGGCCTTAACGCTTAGTTACGATAGGGCGGGTCTGGCAAAATCTGCCTACAGCAATCAGCCCAAAAATGCAGAAGCAATTATAGGGGAGTTAAAGCAGCTTGTTGACAGCCTTAATATTCCAAAACCATTTATTCTTGTAGGCCACTCGTTAGGCGGCAACCTTGAAAAAATATACGCGCATACTTACCCTGCCGATATTAAAGCACTTGTGTTTATTGACCCCGGCTATAATGAAGAAGCGCTGCAAAAAATTATTTCGCCTGCGCTTTGGCTGCAAAGGGAAGTTGCGATAAAAAAATATACACCGGCACTAAATACAGCACAGCAAATGGAAAAGAAGGCGCTGAATAATATCGCCCGTTACTCAGACAGTATACACGAAGTGCCCAATGTGCCTATTACATTTTTTACCGCTACACTTACGTTTGCTGACTTTCCGGCCAGTGGCGATGAGATTAAAG
>JABDGS010000032.1 GCA_013285915.1 Bacteroidota bacterium | reverse complement strand
TCCCATTCAGACGGTGTTTATTTTGGGTTCGGTATACTTTACAAAAAATGCATTTTTTAAAACAATAGTTGCGTTGCTGGGCCTGTTTATGTTGTTTTTTATTATCGAGGCAAAGTTGTTAACACCAATGTTTCCGCGCATTTCGCAAACATTAAATGCGGGCACAATAGTTAAAACATTTGATAGCGCAGGCAATCCCAGTATTTACTCATTGCCTTTTTGGATTGGAGATACGGCGGTTTTTTTATTAAGATTTGCTGTTACACCCATTTTATGGATAGTTATTTATTACAGGCTTAAAGAAAGTGAAATATAAGTTCAAATTTTTAGTATGGATTTCAGGGAACCTCAACCTATATATTTACAAATAGCCGACCACGTTTGCGAGAAGATACTGCTGCGCGAATGGAAGCCGGAAAGCCGCATTCCGTCAGTTAGGGAACTGGCCGTGCAGCTTGAGGTAAACCCAAATACGGTTATGCGTACGTATGAGCATTTGCAGCAGCAGGAAATTATTTACAACCAGCGCGGCATAGGATATTATGTATCGGCAAATGCGCAAAAAACAGTGCTTAAGTACAGGAAGAATGAGTTTACTGAAAAAGACCTGCCGGTACTGTTCAGAAATATGTATTTATTAGAAATGGAAGCAGACGAGTTGCAGCGCTTATATGAGAAATATGTAAAGCTGCACTTTTCATCAAACAACAAATAATTTTTATAACAGTAAAATATTGGTATGGCACATTTTGCTATAAACATTACAGGCAATTTACAGGCTGACATTTATAAGGGAAGCATTACAAAAAAAAGCATTAATCTTTTAAATTTCTGGAAAGGGCAATCAGTACAAAACGACAAAAAAACAGGTTATGTTGCAAGGGTGAACTTGCCTGGTTCAACGATGGAAGAATATTTATTAGTTAAGCAGCCTGATGGCAACTGGCTGGCCCCTGAAAATGAACCCTGTCTTAGTATTAAAAGAAACGGCAAATGGCAGCCAATAGCAGATGATGATATGACCATTGAGATTAAAAAAGCTATTGACGAATACGAGAACAATAAGGACACCATTTATGAAAAAAAGTAATAAAATATTATTGATATTGCTGGCAGCGATGTTTGGTTTTTTGATAACGGAGCAGGTAATACTGCGCTACAAATATTTAAACAGTGATATTACACCCGTTGAAAAATTTGACGCGTGGTATTACGAGGAATATAAGCTGCCGCCCGTTAAGCATGTACGCATTGAGGGCATTGCTGACTGCCAGGTTTACACCGCCCCATCGGGTAAATTATTGCTTGAAAAAAGGGCGCAGCATTATGCTGACTACACTATAGCCGGTGATACCGTTATTCTAAAAAATTACATTGCAGCACAGCATGATGCAAACTATAAACTTACACACTCACCGCAGGAAATAATATTGTACGTTCCTGCAGGATGTGATATAACTGTAAAAAATTCAACCATTTCCCTCAAAGGCGATACTATATCGTCAAAAGCGGTTGCCTACCACATAACATTGGATTATAGCGAAGTATATACACGCAGCTACAGTTACCGTGATACAGTTAACCGGTATTTTGATACAATGCTTATAACGGCAACCAATAAAAGTGGTGTTCTTTTAGACAAAAATGATTTTTTTACTGGAGTAGATGTGCAGCTTCAAAACTCGTTTATAAATGATCTTAAAGCGAAGATCGGCAACATACATGTATTGGCAGACAGCAACTCGACAGTAGTAGTAAATGGCAACAACATTACTAAACTAAACCCCGCAGGTATTAGAAAATAAGCAGCAACAATTTTACTGAATAACAAATTACTGAAGTAAGCTAATTACCTCAGCAGGCGCAGCTTTTTGCCTGGATCTAAAATTACTGAACATGTTACAATGTGCAGGAGGTAAACTATTGCAATTAATCAACAAATAAATAATACAAAATGCGACTATCAATCAATTCACTTTCCAAAACATACTCAAACGGGGTGCAGGCAATAAAGAATGTTTCCCTAACCCTTAATGAGGGCATGTTTGGGTTACTTGGCCCTAACGGTGCAGGCAAATCATCACTAATGCGTACAGTGGCCACACTACAGGAAGCAGACGAAGGCAGCATACAATTTGACGGAATTGATGTGCTTAAACAAAAAACGGAATTACGCCAGGTATTGGGCTACCTGCCACAAGAGTTTGGCGTATACCCAAAAATTTCTGCTGAACAGATGCTTGACCATATAGCACAGCTAAAAGGTGTGTCAAACAAAAGCGAACGGAAAGAGCTGGCCGGTTACCTGCTTGATAAGGTAAACCTTGCAAAAGATAAAAAGAAAAACCTGGGTACTTACTCAGGCGGGATGAAGCAACGCTTTGGTATAGCCCAGGCTTTAATAGGCAAGCCAAAACTAATTATAGTGGATGAACCCACTGCAGGCCTTGACCCCGCCGAAAGAAACCGTTTTTACAACCTGCTTAGTGAAATTGGTGAGAACACAATTGTAATACTGTCAACACATATTGTGGAAGATGTTAGTACATTATGCTCCCGCTTCGCTATCATATTCCAGGGGCAGGTATTATATGCCGGAACGCCCGATGATGCTGTGAATGAGCTAAATGGGAAGATATACAGTAAATCCATATCAAAAGCGGAAATTAAAGACTACAGCAGCCGCTTTAAAGTAATATCTACACAACTAAAGGCCGGGCAGCTTTACATACGTATAATTTCAGAAACAGATCCCGGCAATGGCTTCATCGTAAGTACACCCAATTTGGAAGATGTATACTTCAGCAACATCGGGCAAAAAACCGATATAAATACCCTGTAAGCATCCATTAACAACATCAACAAAAACATCATGTTCAGCAAAATATTTTTATTCGAAATGCAGTACAAGTTAAAACGCCCCGCCGTTTACCTGTACTTCCTGTTGGCGTTTGTATTTACAGCATTGGCGTTTGCAAATGGTGCAATGCCGCTTGATGAGCATCAATGGATAAACGGCAGTTCAGCCATTGCCTTTTACGTAGCCATAATGAGCCTGATGATGATGATGGTCAGCTCATCTGTTATGGGCTTACCCCTCATCAGGGATATTGAGTACAACACAAAGGAATATTATCTCTCCTACCCTATTACCAAAGCCGGCTATTTTTGGGGCCGCTTTCTATCATCGTTCCTGTTTGTTTTAATTATTGATTCTGCAGTGTTACTTGGTGCCTGCGTTGGCAGTAAATTGGGGCCAGTATTTGGCTGGCAACCGGCAAGCCATTATGGGCCAAATAATTTTATAAGCTAGCTGCACCCATTTTTAGTTATTGCGCTGCCAAATTTATTTTTCACATCTTCCCTATTTTTTGGCCTTGTAGCTGCTACAAAAAATGTAAAGGTTATTTATACAAGCGGTGCTTTATTAATGCTCGGTTACCTGTTTGCAAATTTTTTAATTCATTCCTCAGGCAGTAAAAACGTTATTTACCTGGCCGACCCTTTTGTGATAAACGCAGTAACGTACGAGCGTGGTATGCAAACAGTAGCTGGGAAGAATACAGGCTTGCTCTCAATACAGGGCCTGCTGCTGTGGAACCGTATATTATGGGCCGGCTTAGGCGCAATAATTTTGCTATACACTTATATGCGCTTTAGTTTTGAGAGGTTTTTCAGCGGCAAAAGAGATAAAAAAATAAATACTAAGCCTGCTGTTAAATTTAACCTGCCTGTTTTTGGGGTATCTTATAAAAAGGGGTATACCTTACGCACGTTGCTTACGCTTACCAAAATTGAGATACTCAATATTGTCCGCGATACTTATTTCTGGCTAATAATCGGTGGGGGCACACTATTTTTAGGCATGATGTTCTGGCATTTGTGGGGCCGTTATTGGGTGCCTGATCTCCCGCGCACCTCAATGTTTCTGAGGGCTTTTGATACCAACTTTCTTATTTTTATTTTTTGCATCATCATGTTTTACGCGGGTGAAACTATTCACCGCGAACGGACAACACGTTATGCTTTTATTAATGACGCTTTACCCCCCGCAGAACATATTTTTAATTTTGCAAAATTTTTCAGCCTGCTTGCGGTAGCGCTCTTTTTAACCACAGCACCAATGCTGGTTGGCGTTGCAGTGCAGCTTCTAAAAGGCTTTCACCAGTTCAATATAAACCTTTACCTAACGGCACTCTATCTTATTATTTTACCAAAATGTTTTGAGATGGTGATGTTTGCATTTTGCCTGCACATTTGCATTAATAACAAGTTTACCGCGTTAGGCATAGGCATTACATTGTGGGTTTTATTTACATTAGCCGACCAGTCTGGCTGGATGGACTATCACCTGCTGTTATATTCACACTCGCCAAACTTTGGTTTATCAGACCTTGATGGTGTTGGACACATGTTAGGGCCCGTATCATGGTTTAGTTTTTACTGGCTGCTTTTTGGCGGGTTGCTGTTTTTAGCCGGTTATTTATTTTATGTACGCGGCACAATTTCTTCTGTAAAAGAAAGGCTGCAGTTGGCCCGGGAACGTTTTACTTGTAAAGCCAGGGTCACAGCAGCAGCATTGTCGCTCGGCTTTATAACAACTGCCGGTTACAATTATTACAACGTAAGTTATTTAAACAGTTATTATACCCGAAACGAACGCATAGAACGGGCGGCGATAACAGAAAAAACATTAAAACATTTTGAAGATATGCCGGTGCCTTCATTAGCAGGCATAAAATTAAATGTTGATATATACCCTGAACAACAGAGAGCCTTGTTTCATTCATTTGTTACGCTTATTAATAAAAACAAAGTACCTGTAACAGAGATGCTGCTGGATGGAGATAATGTTACAAATTATACGTTGGTGTACAATGGCAGCAGCCCTGCATACACCAACCCGCTTATTTATAAAAGAGGTAAGTTTAATTTTTTAAAACCTGCTGCGGACAGTTCTGATTACAGGCTATATACATTACCTAAACCCCTTGCACCGGGCGATACCGCGATGGTTGAAATAAACTCTATAAAAGAATACAAAGCCTTTGACAATTATATATATGGCACGGATATTTTACATAACGGCACATTTATCGGGCCGGGCTTGCCTGGACTTGGGTATGATGATGACGAGGAATTAAACGATCCGGATGACCGCGCAAAATATGGCCTGCCAAAAAAAGAAGACGATTTTGCAGATGACAAAGATACTTCAGGCGTAAACTCGCTGTTAAACGGCAGCCAGGCAGGCCTCGTACATTTTGATGTTACCATCAGCACATCCGCAGACCAGGTAGCCATAGCGCCAGGCGACCTGCAAAAACAATGGCAGCAAGGTGGCAGGAATTATTTTGAATATGTAAGTAATAGCCAGGGTATATATTCAGGCATAGGTATTCTTTCAGCGCGGTATGAAAGCTTAAAAGACAGCGTACATATTGAAAATGGACAAAACATTGGTGTTGAATTATATTACCAGCCCACAAATAATGCAAACCTTCAACGGTTTGTAAGTGCCTATAAGAACAGCCTTGCGTATTACACGCATGCATGGGGGCCATATCCATTTAAAGCGATAAAACTTGCCGAGGCCTCACAATTTAACAACGATGTAAATTCAATGGCAGGCGTACATATCTTCAGCGAAAATTTTGGATGGAATGCTAATTTTACAGAGCCCTACCAATGGGACTATTGTTATTATAGTGCCGCCATGCAATTGGCAAGGCAGTGGTGGTTAACGCAGGTTGCCCCTAATCATACAAAGGGATCAAGGGTTATTGTAAATGGCCTGTCAAAATATGCGGCGCTGCTAATGATGAAAAAGAAATACGGTGAAAACAATATAAAAAGTATTGTAAGCGGAGAACTGAACGATTACTTATGGGGAAGAGGACGTAACGTAGCAAACCAAAACCCTGTGCTGTATGCAAACAAATGGAATGAGTGGGATAATAAAGCCGGGCTTGTTTTATATGGCCTGCAATGCCTTGTGGGCGAAGACAGCATTAACGCTGCCCTGCGGGAATTTTATAATGCCTACGCGTTTAAAAAGGAACCACCCTATGCGGGCAGCAGGGAGCTATACAGCTTTATTAAAAAACATGTGCCCGATTCGCTGCAATATTTTGTGACGGATAGCTGGGAGAAAATATCCTTTTATGACAACAAGATTATTTCCGCAACCGTTAAGCCCCTTGATAAAAACCAGTATAAGGTGTCAATAAAAGTAAGTGTTGCAAAAAGTTATGAGGATGCAAGCGGTAATGAAACGCCGGCAGCGCAGGTAAATGACTATATTGACATTGGTGTGTTTGCTGTTGATTCACAAACTAAAGATGGTTATATGCAAACTAACCCTCTGTATTTAAAATCGTATAAGCTTACGGCGGGTGAGCATGATCTTGAAATTATTGTAACTGGCAAGCCGGTATCGGCGGGAATTGACCCCCTGCTGAAGCTTATTGATAAAAATAATGGCGACAACATGAAGACACTGCAATAGTTCAAAATACAATCGCCATGCTGGTTATTGCAGCATGGCGATTGTTATTGTTTATAACAGTTTCTTTGCCTTAATCAGCGTCACTAACTTTAATAAAGTTACCACTCGCATCAAATATCAAGTCTTTTCCTTTTACTTCGGCCTCGTAAGTTATGGCGCCTGTTGCACTGGTTATTTTACCCGCTTCTTTTATGGTTGCATTGTCGTAATGGCTCTTTACATAAGCCGCAACACCGGCAGGCAATTGGTTAATAGCAATAGCCATTTCGTACTCAACAAAATCTCCCGATGGCGAAAATTGTGCGGCATTATCCTCACCCGACTTACCACCCCAGTTAGCTTCGTAATTCCCGTTTTCTTTCTCCCATGAAACCTTTGCCGCCGCAGGGTACTTTTTCACAAGTGCAGCTTTTACAGCAGCAGGCACATCCTTTTCTTTTACATCCTGCGCAAATAGGGCAGTAATACCGGGGGTACAAATAAAAAGCGCAGCAATAAAAAAATTTTTCATATTTAAAAGTTTTATAAAATAAATATAAAACCGCATTCTGAAGCAAGTTTGAGTTTATCGTTATCCTTCAGGTGCTGCAGCATTATTATTATCATTATTCTCTTCTTTATCCTTCTTAAACTCAAGCTTGCCAAATTTCCATGTAAAATTTATGCCTATTGAACGGAACGGCACTTTTCTTATACTGTTTGTTATAAAATTATTGCCGGTTACAAATATTTCCTGTTTCACGTACTCACTGAATATATTGTTTGCTGTAAGTGCAAGGCTGCCCTTTTTATTCCAGAACTGTTTGCGTATTGCAAAGCTGTATGATGTAAACGATGGGTAACGCCCCTGTGCCTCGTGCCTGGCCGAATTAAAATTACCAAAAAATTCAGCGGCAAGGGTGCTTGCAAACTGGTAGCTCACATTCATGTTAATACGATAATTAAAGCTCCTTGAATTAAAACCCGGGTCAATAGCGTTTATAGTGTGCCTGTAAAAAGAAAATATATTTGTTCTAACGTTCATCTTACTGCCAAAATGCAGGTCGCCAAAAAGGCTGAGCCCCATGTTTTTTTCGAGGCCAATATTTTCGCTTGTACTTACCGACACATTGGTATAAGTTGTATCACCCACGGTTAAAGTTGGATGGTAAACAATATAAGGCTGTATGTCGTGGTTTGACGTACGGACAAAAGCTGTTACCATAAAGCTGCCTGTTGTACCTAAGTCCCTGTTGTAACTAAGTTCATAACGATTGCCAATTTCAGGTAACAGGTACGGGTTACCCTGCGAAATATTTTTTGGGTCACTTGTATTTACAAAAGGGTTCAGGTCCCGGTAGTCAGGGCGTTCAATTCTTTTGGAGTAGCTTAATTTTATAGATTGGTTGTTGGGCAATTTCTTCATAAAAAATATAGAGGGCACAAACGTGTTGTAGCCCGGCGTTTTTGCCTGCTGCTGCGCGTTTGAGAAAAAAGAATTTATATCAGTACGTTCATAACGGCCGCCTAGCTTAGCATCAAACCATGTTGATACAGGGAAATTTAGTTCTGCATAAGCCGCATATATTTTTTCGTGATATGCCAGGCTATTTGACAAAAAATCATTCTGCAAAAAAAGCTTCGAATCTGGCATAAATGCCATTACGTTTGACGCGCTTGTAATATCCCTGTTTCTAAACTTTCCCCCCAATCCCAATTTTACATCTTTTGCAAGCGGTTGAGTATAATCAAGCTGTATTTCAGTTTCATTCTCTTTACCGGGGTTGAGACTGTTTATGCCATAATACAAAGAATCCTGGGGTTGCAAAAATTGCGTGTTGTTTGCAATATTCTTACTTCGCCCGAAGCTTGAGTTAACTGAAAACTCCAGTTCCTGGTCTTCCTTGTCAAACGTTCTTTTGTAGTTAAGGCTTACATCAACGGTGTGGAAGTTAAATGAGTTATGGGTATTATTCAAGGTAGCGATAGATGAAAGCAACCCGCCTGAACCATCAGTTGCTGTTTGCAACTGGTTAGACATCCCATTGCCTGAGCCGCCAAAATTATCGTAGCTAACATTGCCTGAAATATTGTTTTTCTTTGTAGGCGTCCAATCAAATCCAATACCGGATTCAAGGCCATGCCGTACAAACTGTGAACTGCCATCCTGTTGCAATACAACATTTGACATATTTGTTGAATCGAATGATTTGCGGTTGGAAGATGAAGGGGTTGTTGCTGAAAGCCTTGCGTTGCCGCTAACAAAAGCATTGATGCCAAAGTTATCATGACGGGCGGTAAGGTTAAAAGAACCATTCTCCTGCCGTGTTCCTGCTGTTAGGGAAAGGTTGCCATTTACGCCCCGTGTTTTGTCGTTTTTAAGCATAATGTTGATGATACCGCCCAACCCCTGGGCATCGTATTTTGCGCCGGGATTGGTAATAACTTCAATGCTTTTTATTTGGCTGGCCGGTATTGATTGCAGCACATCAGTTATGCTGCTGCCAAACGCCGAAGAAGGTTTACCATTTATTAAGAACTGGATGCTTGAACTGCCGGCAAGCTCTACATTACCGTCAATATCCACAGAAACCTGTGGTACTTTTTTTAGTATATCGGTTGCCACCCCGCCTTGCGATGTAAGGTCTTTCTCAGCATTAAATACCATCTTGTCAATCCTGTTTTCAAGCAATTTTGCCTGCGTAGTAACGGTAACGCCTTTTAATACAGCAGCACTTTTAGCAAGAAAGATCACTCCAACGGTGTATGATGGTGAGGCTG
This sequence comes from Bacteroidota bacterium, assembly GCA_013285915.1. Lineage (GTDB taxonomy): Bacteria > Bacteroidota > Bacteroidia > Chitinophagales > Chitinophagaceae > JABDFW01. Next base: position 26,314 of record JABDGS010000032.1, on the reverse strand, counting down.
GGGATATAGCTACATTAGCAATTGTTTTTTTTGAATATCCTAAAAAATCTACAACAACAGTGTATGTGCCGGGGGCAAGATTGTCAACTTTGAACAGACCTTTATTATCTGAGGTAGAGCCTGTAACCGGGCTTTCTTTGCCTGGTGCAAATACAGATATTGTGGCGTAATCAATATTCTGGCTTGTTACTGAATCAACAACTCTCCCGCTTATTTTGCCGGGCAATTTTTTTGCAGCGTTTTGCTGGCTATAACAATACACTCCAAGGAACAAAAAAGCAAGGCACATCCAACTTTTCGTCATAATCAATTAATTATTCGCGAAATTGACTAACCATTCTGGTTAAAATTTGAAGAAATTAACTGAATTTGTTAAAGAGATGTTTATAAATGGATTGATTAGTTAAGGAAGCTTTGCCCAGGTTATACCCTGTTTCTGCCGCTACGGTTGGTGTAGCTCCACAGCACAGGATTGCTTTCGTCCAGGTATCGTTTATTTGTTTTGTTTTTCTGCATGCTCGGCTTCGGCGCGCTCCTTTTTTAAATCAACACGCAGCAGTGCAAAAATGCTCATATAAATATTGGCTATCCACACAAGCGAAAAACCGCTTATTAGGTAGCCCCGCCAATCGTCAAACAGCAATTTGTATTTAGTTATAATCAGCAGGGCAATAGTAACATAATGGCTAAAGCAATACTCACAGGTAAATAAGTAGAAAAATTTTCGCCGCAGCAGGGTGCGGCTTTGCTCACTGCACCTTTTGCAAAACTCCCTGGGTTCGCGAAACACCTCTTCATGTGTTACTGTCCATGCAATGCATGCTATTGGTAATGCAAGTATAAAAAGCCACAATAGTGGAGTACTGACCATGTGCTTTGTTTAGCGGTATTAACAAACATTCCTTCACTTTTGTTGGGTAATATTGCCTTTATAAAATACAATTAGGCCTATAACAAAGCAATCAGCCATTTAAACATTAATTTCTCACTAAAGTGTTTTAAGCTTAATATTTTTAAACCAAACTTTGCCATCACCATGGTAATCCTGCAATGCAATAAAGCCCTGTTTGGCCATACCATGCCCGGCCGCGTCTTTCCATTTGCCGTGCGCTTTAGCAGCCTTCTATTTATCATCCCACAATTCATACTCAACTACTTTTTTACCATTCAGCCAATGTTCTACATGGCTTTTGTTAACAATAATTACTGCATGCTTCCATTCACCAACCGGTTTAGCAGCGTCTGTATTGGGCGCTTGTATTGCATACGCCGCTGCGGCTTTTTTGATAATCCTCAACCTTTCCTTTGTAACCCTCATTATCTAATATCTGTATTCTGGCCCGCTTAAATAACTTTCATCATAATTCTCAACCACGTGGTACAAAATGCCGCTGTTGGCGTTAGGTTCAATTTTCCAGTCAATTCGTAATTCAAAATTGTCATATTGTTCAGCGGTAATTAAATCAGCATATTTATTATCAGCCATTTTCTGGCAATACAATGTGCCATTATCAACCGCCCCTGAGCCTTTTTTATTTTGATAGGTTCTCCAGCCAGCTTGTGAGGTGCCGTTAAATAACAATTTAAACCCTTGTTTGGCCTATGTTGCCGACAGCGTATTATCCGCGGCAGGAGCCTTGGGGTTGCGATGACTGATGTGTGCTGAAGCAGACAGGGAAATGCCGCAGCAGGCCACTGTGGCCGCAAGCGATATTAAAAATATTGTTTTTCTCGTGCATGTGTAATTAAGAAAATGAAGTTAGAAAGATTAAATGAAAGCCGAAAAAAACTAAACTATTTAATAAAATCTCTTATAAATTTACAGGGTGCAATTAACCATACCTGCTTTTATTTAATTGCATCAGCTAAAAGTTTAACTATAAAAACAACCTGGCTATGAGAAAAATTTTTGCCGTACTGCTGCTAAGTTTAATTTTTTATACTTGTAACCGTACCCATGAACTAACGAGGGATGAGGTAGAGGCGAAACTGAAACAAACAATGCATGACTATTTGATGAAAGGCAGAGATTCAAACTTTGTTAAGTATGATATAGTTAAGATAATATTTTATGAGGCCCCTGATGTTTATAACTGCGATTTTAAAGTACACATGCAACTGCCCAAACTTGATACTATTGGGGAAATGAAAGCAAATATTAAAAAAGACTTTAGTAAAGTTGTGCGTATATTTTAACTGACGCCAGGTTAGTTACCGGCTATTTTAAAGCCAAGGGCCTTTACATAACCTTTATTAACTGTGCAGTTTTTAAATTGGCAGTTTTGCAAAAAACCCTGCAGCGCCTGTTTTATCTCATCAATATTTTTGGGCCTTACCTTGCGCACGTCAGCAAACGTACGGCGGGTTGAATCTGTATAAGCCATCACCTCGTCGTAAAATTGGGGAACGGCAAATGTTACAAAGCCGGCCTTGTTGTCAATTTTCTTATATGGCCAAAAATGCCAGCCAACATTATTTTCTTCAAGCATCACACGAAAGCTGTCAATCCAGCCATCCCTGTTCTCACCAGTCTCGCCACAGTAAATGGGTACATTGTTCTTATCTCTAAAATCAAGGTAATCCTGTATTACAGCTTTGGTGGGCGGTGTCCAGTATTTATGAAAAGTGTACATTATCTTTTTGTCAAAAGGCGCCCCGAATATTTTAAAATTACTGTCCCACTGTGCGCCGCCCAAAATAACAATGTGGTTGGTATCTACTGCGCGAATAGCTTTTGTTATAAGTTTAAACACTGGTTCAAGGTGCGGGTTAAACTGGTTTTTATCAAAATAAGTGGCAATAGGCTCATTCAACATGTCGTAGCCCAGCACTGTGGTCTCGTTTTTATAATGCGCCGCAATTTTCTGCCATATCGCTGCGGTAAGCTGCTGGCTTTCTTCGCTCTCAAACAGAAAGGGGTAGCCATATCCATCATCTATATTGTCACCGGTTTGTCCGCCTGGTGCGCAATGCATATCAAGTATAACAAACAATCCTTCTTTTTTGCACCAGCCAATTACCCTGTCCATCAGCATAAAGCCACGTTTATCTCCATGATCGCCCAAATAGGTTTCATCACTAAACATTCGATAATTGAATGGTATGCGGATAGAGTTTACACCAATTGATTTAAGATAATGGATATCATCTGCCGTAATATAAGTATCAAGATATTTTTGCCAGAAAGCCTTTGCTTCAGAAGAGCCAATTAACTCAGTGATAGCCTGGTTAATGAGGCGGGGTGAGCTTATATCGCCAAACTTAAACATATAACCTTCCGGTACTAGCCAGTTGCCAAGATTTGTGCCCCGCATTAAAAAAGGCTTACCATCGGTACCAATAACCTCCTTGCCTTTTACGCTGATAAACTTGTGGGACTGGGAGAATACATTAGCAGTAATAAATAAAATTGCAAGCAGTGTAAATTTTATCTTCATGATGGCAGGGGTTTTTAATTAAAGTGCACCAAATGTATTCGATAATGTTTTATTGAACAAGAAGATGCTTTATTTTTGAATGGCTTATAAAAACAAAACTATGTCGTTACTACTAAACCGCAGCACATTTGGCAACGAGGCAGATAAAGGCAACACGTTAACCAGGCAGGAAGCTGAAGAGCTTTTTAGTGCCTGGGTAATAAACCCAAAGTTGCGGCTACACATGAAGCAGGTTGGCAATTTAATGAAATGCTGGGCTGCGGAAAAAGAAGGCCTTGATGAAGATGGCCAATGGCGCTGGGAGATGGCTGGTTTACTGCATGACGCTGATTGGGACCAATGGCCCGACCTGCATTGCAAAAAAATAATTGAGGAGTTGGAGAATCGCCATGTTGACCCCGAAATACTTCATGCAATTGCAAGCCATGGCCCGTTACATTTTGGGGTTGAACCTGTTACAAACATGGACAAAATGCTGTTTGCTTTTGATGAGTTAAGCGGGCTTATACATGCCTATTCGCTTATGCGGCCAGGCGGTTATGAAGGCATGGATGTGAAAGGGGTTAAAAAAAGGCTGAAGGAAAAAAGTTTTGCAGCCAATGTTAGCCGCGACGATATTAACGATGGATGCAACCGCGCCGGTATTGTTCTGGATGACCTGATTGCGTTTATTATACCCAGGCAAGCGACGGTAAATTAATTATAACAAAGGCAACCTTAATATGATGAGTGGTATAATTCTGCTAACAACCGTTAGCTAACTTGCATATTGCATTTATCCTGCTCCACTCCACAACCTTCATGTGGCAAAATTTTTTGTATGAAAATCAATTTTACAAGCGCAACAAAGCGCATATTAAGTGTTTCGGCCTGCCTGGTATTTATTGCGAACACTTACAGCCAGCATAACCACGACGGTATGCCGGCAACTGACAGTAACCAATATTTTAAATTACTAAAGGGCCTTGTTGGTAATTGGAAAGGACATTACCAATGGTCAACAAACAAAGCGGCCAATGGTGAGATGGATGCCAGTTATTCGTTAACCGGCAATGGCTCTGCTGTTGTTGAAGACCTGTTATCAGGAGGCGTAAAATCCATGACCTCTGTTTACCACATGGACGGGGTTAATTTAAGGATGACGCATTTTTGCGGAGCCAACAACCAGCCGCGCCTTATTGCAGATACAACGCAGTCAACCGGTAATTCAGTAACGTTTACATTTGTTGATATTACCAACTTAAAAAACCCTGATGCCGGGCACGTGTTCGGCGTTAAAATAACATTTGTAAGCCCAGACAGGATAAACATAAATTATAGATTTACAACCAAGGGTGCTGAAAGTGATGAACTGATTGAGTTGACACGCCAGCCGGCTGCATCGTCAAATTAGGTTTTTTATTTAGATGTAACTTAGCTTATTCAGTGTCAACTGCTTCAATAAGCAGGTATGAAATCGCTATTTAAAACCTGAATTCAATTTTTTATGACTTTTGATCTTCAAAAATCTATCGAGATACTGGGGCGTACACCATACGTGCTTGAGGTGTTATTAAGCGGCTTAAGTGGAGACTGGATATATAGCAATGAGGGCGAAAATACCTGGAGCCCTTACGATGTTGTTGGCCATCTTATTCACGGTGAGCAAACAGACTGGATACCACGCGTGGAAATTATTCTTTCCGAAGCCAGCGACAAGAAATTTATACCTTTTAACAGGTTTGCCCAGCTTGACGCAGTTGAGCAAAAAACATTGGGGCAGTTGTTGAATGAATTTAAAATATTGCGTGGCCAAAGTATTAGTGTTCTCAAGTCAAAACACATAACTGCCGATGACCTTGCAAAAACAGGCATACACCCGGAATTTGGTGAAGTGACACTTGAGCAACTATTAGCCACATGGACAGCCCATGACCTCGGGCACATTGTGCAAATAGCAAGAACAATGGCCAAACAATATACCGTTGAGGTAGGGCCTTGGACGAAATATCTGTCTGTATTTACGAGGTAAGAAAAGATAATTTTTAGAGTTCATTGACTACTTAAAGTCTATCAGTTTGCTTCCTCCTCAACCATAAACTATCTGCTATGAACTAATTATAAATCGCCATAGCTTTCATGTGCGCTATAATTGTGGTGGGGTTCATGTAACGCTCATGCAGCATGGGCTTATCAATATTATCGGCGCCATCATAGTTATTAGTATGTAAAGTAGCCCTTACAAACCTGCTCCAGGCAAGCAACTGGTAACCCAGGCCGTGGGCAATACAAATACTGTCGGTCCGGTATTCAAAACGGTCTATATATTTTGAAGAGATATGGCCGATACCTGAAAACAAAAGGTTCATTAAACTTCTTCGCGTAAAATCTGATACATGCCCCAGTTCGTGCCCAATCACTCCAACTTGTGCATTAAAGTTCATGGAGTCAAGTTTTATGGGCTGCAGTTTCCAGTAGCTGCTATCGCTAATGGTTATTGTAAATCTCCTTGTTCTACGGTTGAAAATACCATGTCCAACAGGCCTTGTTTGTAAAAGGGAATAAGCCGGCTTTACAATAAACCGGATATGCGTATTTTTTAGCTCAGGATAATAAGATAACGCTATAAGGGCCTGTAGTTCAAATCCTGCAGGCAGTTGTTTATTTGTGCCATATTCATTCGCAAGGCGGGTACTGTCGGCAGCAGTAAAACTGGAGCGATGGAATACCTCAACAGGCTTTTGTGCAAACAGGTAACCGGTACAAATAGCAAGGCACATTGCCAAGCCGATCTTAAATATACCCTTCATTGGATAAAGTTATGGAATGAGCAACTGAAAATATCCCTTCCCCGTGAAATAGGCCAGCTACCGTGCGGAAGTGTATAGTTTCAGTCATTACAACCACCTTTTTAATGTAAAAGAATGCTTTATCTTGCAGCGCAAGTCGGCATTTAAAACGCCAATAATTACCTTTTATTGAATACAGCCAATATGCCAGCAACCAATATAAGTTTACCTGTTAATGATGCCGTCGCAAGTGCACACAGCGCTTTTAGTGAATATAAAAAAACATCACCCGCACAAAAAGTGTTGTTTTTGCAAGCTATTGCTGCAGAAATAACGGCAGCGGGCCCAGCGATAATACCTGTTACTCAAAAAGAAAGCAACCTGCCTTTACCAAGGCTGGAAGGAGAACTTATAAGAACCACAAAACAAATAAACCTGTTTGCGGACCTATTGAAAGAAGGCTCGTGGGTAAGGGCGGTAATTGATGTAAAAGAAAACCCCGCGACAGATATACGACAGATGCAGGTGCCTTTTGGTGTGGTGGCCGTGTTTGGCGCAAGTAATTTTCCTTTTGCATTTTCTGTTGCAGGCGGCGACACTATTTCTGCACTGGCAGCAGGTTGCCCGGTTGTGCATAAAGCACATCCCGCTCATCCTGAAACAGCTGCCATGATTGCGGCCTGTATACACAGGGCCGCCGAAAAAACCGGCATGCCGCCAGCAGTTTTTACAACTGTCGAAGGCTTTGAAGCCGGTATGCAACTTGTTAACCATCCGCTTGTGAGTGCTGTGGCTTTTACAGGCTCATTCAGGGGTGGCAAAGCATTATACGATGCCGCAGTAAAAAGAGAAAAGCCCATACCCGTATATGCAGAAATGGGCAGTGTAAACCCCGTATTTATTTTACCACATGCACTCCAGCAAAATGGCTATGATATTGCATCAAAACTGGTTGCATCAAACCTGCTGGGCACGGGGCAGTTTTGTACAAACCCCGGTATTGTTGTTATGCCGCCACTGCATGATGCAAAAAGTTTTTTAGATACCTCAGCACAAATTATCGGCAGCAGCAAAGGTGGTGTTATGCTTACAAGCGGCATACATGAAGCATATAAAACCGGTGTGCAAAAGTTTGGAGAACATAAAGGCGTAACGGTAAAAGCTACGGGCGCAATTGAGGAAGAAAAAGCGACGCCGCATTTGTTTGTTACAACAGCCGATGAGTTTTTGAATGATGAGCACTTGCAGGAAGAGGTGTTTGGGCCATCATCGCTATTTGTGGAGACGGATGATAAGGCAGCTTTGTATAATATTGCCTCAGCATTGCATGGCCAGTTAACCGCTACCATTTGGGGAACTGAGGAAGATTTGAAGGAATATGCAGACCTTATAACGATATTGGAAGATAAAGCTGGCAGGCTGCTTATTAATGGTGTACCAACAGGTGTTGAAGTGACTGCAGCAATGGTGCACGGCGGCCCCTACCCTGCTACCACAGACAGCAGGACGACATCTGTAGGAACTGATGCCATTTACCGGTTTACAAGGCCAGTGTGTTATCAAAACTTTCCGCAGTTTTTGTTGCCGGATGCTCTGAAGGATGAAAATCCGTTGGGTATTGTGAGAAAGTCATTAGGTCATTAGTCAATTGGTCATTGGGGAAGAAAATTGGGAGAAGATAGCAATTGGGAAGAGGTGCAGCACTGATCGCATTCACGATTGACCCCCGAAATTTCGGGGTCACGTTTCACGAAATACGAACTATAATTATGAACCGGACTTTAAAAATACATCCCGCTGATAATGTTGATGTAGCGTTGACCAACCTGCAAAAAGGCGAGTCAGTGAACGATAATGGCAGTACTCTTATTTTGCTTGAGAATATTCCGGCGAAACATAAGTTTGCCACAAAACATTTTAATGAGGATGATGAGATAATTATGTATGGCGTGCTGGTAGGCAAAGCAGTGCACGAAATTGAAAAAGGTGCGTTAATAAGCACAAAAAATATTAAGCACGCATCAGGCGGTTATGGTTTAAAAGAAAGGCAAACTAACTGGCATAAGCCCGATGTAAGCAAATGGCAAACAAAAACATTTATGGGTTACCACCGCGCTGATGGCAGCGTAGGTATTGCCAACCACTGGGTGGTAATACCGCTTGTGTTTTGCGAGAACAAGAATGTAGAAGTGCTACAGGAAGCATTTAGCAAAGCGCTGGGTTACCAGCAAAAACAATCTCCTTACCAGGGCATGGTACAAAAATTTGTGGAGATGTACCAAAGCGGCAGAGGTGAAAATGATATAGTGGCAACTGATATTTCGATTGAAGAGATTGAAGAAAAAAGCGCAAAGATCTTCCCAAATGTTGATGGCATAAAATTTCTTACGCATACATTAGGATGCGGGGGCACCCGGCAGGATGCGAGGGCTTTGTGCGGGTTGCTCGCCGGTTATATAACACACCCAAATGTTGGGGGGGCTACGGTGTTAAGCCTTGGCTGTCAAAATGCGCAGATGAGCATTTTGCAGGAAGAAATTGCAAAGCGCGACCCCAATTTTTCAAAACCAATTGTGTTGCTTGAACAACAACAGGTAGGTAATGAACAAAAGCTATTACAGGAAGCTATAAAGCAAACGTTTGCGGGACTGGTGCAGGCTAATAAACTGCAGAGGCAGCCTGCGCCATTGGCTAAACTATGCATAGGTTTGGAATGCGGCGGCTCAGATGGCTTTTCAGGAATATCAGCTAACCCGGCTATTGGCTATACGTCAGATATATTGGTTGCATTGGGTGGCTCGGTTGTATTATCAGAGTTTCCTGAACTGTGCGGAGTAGAGCAAGAGCTTAGCGACCGGTGCGTAGACGAACCCACTGCACAGCGTTTTATGGAGCTAATGACCACTTACAACTCAAGGGCAATGGCGGTTGGCTCAGGATTTTATGCCAACCCATCACCGGGCAATATAAAAGATGGTTTAATAACAGATGCGATAAAAAGTGCGGGAGCTGCAAAAAAAGGTGGTACTTCGCCCGTTACCGATGTACTGGATTATCCTGAAAAAATTACTAAACCCGGCTTAACTTTATTATGTACACCGGGCAGCGATGTAGAATCAACCACTGCAGAGGTAGGCAGCGGTGCAACAATAGTATTGTTTACTACGGGCCTGGGTACACCTACGGGCAACCCAATTGCACCCGTATTAAAGCTGAGCAGTAACACCATGCTGTACAAAAAAATGACCGATATTATTGATATTGATACAGGCACAATCATAGATGGGCAGGAAACCATTGAACAGGCAGGGGAAAGAATTTTAGAATACATTATAAGCGTTGCAAATGGTCAGATAAAAGCTAAAGCCGATGCCAATAAGCATGATGATTTTATTCCGTGGAAAAGAGGCATTTCATTGTAGATTGGGGATTGTCCCAAGGACCCCTTTGGAGGCGATCGCAGATTTATTTTTAGCGAAGAGCCCTGCGGAACTTGCAGTTCCGCAGCAATATGTTGTCGCTTTTAGCGGCTTTACGATGTTGCCGAAGGCAACAACATGAACCCACGAAACTGCAAGTTTCGTGGAGCAAAAACTAACAAGCCATTATGAAAAAAATGAACCTATACATTTCAGCAGTTGCAATTGCCGCCATTGTAACGGCTTGTAATCAGCCAGCGGACAAACAAGAAAAACTGGCAACTGATTCATCGTTCGCCAAAGGGTCTTATGGCTACGATGCCGCGTTTATTAAACACCATACATCCAAAACGCTTGAACTTACTAATGGCAATGCAAAAGTGTTGTTATCTGCTGACTATGAAGGCAGGGTAATGACAAGCAGCGCCAATGGTGATAGCGGGGTAAGCTTTGGCTGGCTTAACTATAACCTTATTTCTTCGGGCAAAAAGGTAGAACATTTTAATGCCTTTGGTGGCGAGGAACGTTTTTGGTTAGGCCCCGAAGGCGGCCAATATTCACTGTATTTTAAAAAGGGTGATTCATTTAATGTTGCGCATTGGCAGGTACCAGCCCTGGTTGACACAGAGCCTTATGATGTTGCCAGCGCTGATTCTACGCAGGCAACATTTTCAAAAGATGCTTCTATTACCAACTATTCAGGCAAAAATTTCACTCTTAATATCACGCGTAAAGTTCAACTGCTCGACAAATCTTCCCTCGAGCAAAAATTGAAAACAAACATCCCTGCGGGTGTTCAATATGTTGCGTTCGAAACAGACAACCAGCTTAAAAACACCGGCGTAACCGCATGGACGAAAGACAGCGGCCTTTTATCTATCTGGCTGCTCGGCCAGTTTACACCAACAGAAGAAACAAAAGTTATTATTCCGTTCTCAGGGCAAAAAGATGCGCGTAATTTTATAACAGATAATTATTTTGGAAAGATACCGGCTGAAAGGCTGCTGGTTAAGGACAGTGTGCTATATTTCAGGTGTGATGGAAAGTCGAGGGGTAAACTTGGCCTGTCCCCTGTTGTTGCAAAACCTATTGCGGGCAGTTATGATTTTAAGAAAAATGTGTTGACCATTTTAATACCACAAGTTGATAAAACCGGTGATTATGTAAACAGCAAATGGGAGATACAAAAGCAGCCCTACAAGGGAGATGTGATAAACAGTTATAATGATGGCCCTATGGCCGATGGCACACAGCTTGGGCCTTTTTATGAAATTGAATCTTCATCTTCAGCCAAAGCATTAAAGCCAGGAGAAGTTCAGGAGTACAAACAGACTACCTGCCATTTTCAAGGTGATTATGCCGCATTGAGCGCGCTGGCAAAACAGTTGCTGGGAGTTGATTTGGATGAGGTGAAGAAATGGTAGTTTAGTTAATTGGTAAAAGCCAGTTGCTTATTTGATTGGTTGGCCGGTTATGGCGCTGTTTCAGCTTCAGGCCTTACAGTAGACTGAGAATATCAAGCCAAACAGATGCGCTTAGGTTTCACGATTCACGTTTCACGACAAGAACACATTGCTATGAAATTATATAAAACTACGATTGGTATTTTGCTGCAAAGCGATAAAGGAGTACACCTGTTGCATGAGGATTGGGATGTGCTGATAAACAGGAAAAACCTTTACAGCTACCTTGTGCAGCAAACAAAGCATAACGAACTTGTTAACCATAACACATTTAATGAACTGGTGAAGAATGACCTGTTTGCACCAATCGGGTCGCAGGAAGTGTGGGCTGCAGGTGTTACCTACCTGCGCAGCCGCGATGCGCGTATGGAAGAGGCAAAAGCAGCAGGTGGCGGTGATTTTTACGACAGGGTATACAGTGCACAACGCCCCGAGATATTTTTTAAAGCACTGCCGCAACGCGTTGTGGGCGATCACCAGGAGGTAAACATCCGCCGCGACTCAACATGGGATGTGCCCGAACCGGAGCTTACTTTGTATATCAACTCGTTTGGTGAGATACAGGGTTATACTATTGGCAACGATATGAGCAGCAGGAGTATTGAGGGAGAAAACCCTTTGTACCTGCCGCAGGCAAAGTCGTATGAGCGCAGTGCTGCCTTGGGCCCCTGTTTGTATGTGCCACAAAAGCCCATATCAAAGGACACGACCATCAGTATTGTTATAAAGCGCGGTGACAAGGAAATGTTTAAAGATTCCATACAGCTTAGCAGAATGAAAAGAGAGTTAACAGAACTGGCTGCATACCTGTTTCGTGAACTTGATTTTCCTTCAGGCTGTTATTTGATGACGGGTACAGGCATGGTACCGTCAAATGATTTTACATTGCATGTAGGCGACGTGGTTGCTATTTCGATAGAGGGTATTGGGACATTGACAAACACGGTTGGAAAGCGGGAACGGTAAACTGGCCATCTGTGACTAAATGATGCGTGATGAAAAGCGCTAAGCCAGTGTAAGAATACGGTATTGCGTATGTTGATATTTTGATCTCTTGCTTAAGAGTGCGACGCAAGAAAGATACCATGAAAACCGATCGCCGGGGACACAAATTATTTTCATCAACTCCAGGTATAATTTATTTCAAACACCTTTAAGCTTGCTGCATGAGAGAAAAAACAGGCCGCCGCTCATTTCTAAAAAATCTTGGCATAGGTGGCATTACCGCTACTGTTGCACCAACCGAATTACTGAAAAAAAAGAATACAGGGGTTGCCGCAGACCCTAAAGATGTATTCAACAGCGATATACAGCCTGCAAGAGCTTTTAACGGCGTGTACAAGGGCCAATATTTAAACCGTGTGGCTTTTCCTGTTGGCGGTATTGGTGCGGGCATGTACTGCCTGGAAGGCACTGGGGCCATATCGCATTTATCGGTACACCACAAGCCCGATGTTTTTAATGAGCCCGGTGCTTTTGCAGCCATTCATGTAAAGGGCGTGCAGTACGGCTCAAAAATTTTGGAAGGCCCCGTGCCCGACTGGAAAAAATTCGGCAGGCCCGATGCCGCCAATGGTGCGGCGGGCACAATTTACGGGCTGCCTCGTTTTTCATCGGCAGAGTTTCAGACAAGATTTCCATTTGCTATTATAAACCTTGCTGATAAGGATATACCACTTAAAGTAACGGTTAAAGGCTGGAGCCCTTTTATACCGGGCGATGCTGATAACTCAAGCTTGCCATGTGGCGCGCTGGAATACAGCTTCGCCAATAACACATCCAAACCCATTGATGCCATCTTCTCCTTCAACTCAAAAAATTTTATGCAGAAGGGGGATCAAAAAGGCGCTATCAAAAAAATTGACAACGGTTTTGTACTGTCGTGCGATGGCACAAAAGAAAGGCCTGACTGGCTGGGTGACTTTGCTGTTTTTATCGATCAGCCGGGAACGATAGTTGACCACTGCTGGTTTCGGGGTGGCTGGTTTGATCCGTTGACGATAACATGGGAAACTATACGCAATGGCAACACTAAAAGCGTTGACCCGGTTGACGAAGGCGCTCCCGGCGCAAGCGTTTATGTTCCATTTACCGTTGCACCAGGCGGCAAAAAAACGATACGCCTAATGACTGCCTGGTATGTGCCAATTAGTGAAGTGCGTATTGGAGAAGAGCCCACCGATGCTGACCTTGCAAATGACCAATGTTTTACTTCCGATACTCTTGGGGATGATGTTAATACAACCAAAGAATATGCAGGCGGCAAATACAAAGCATGGTATTGCAAACGCTTTAAAGATATATATGACGTTTCAGGTTATTTCAGCAATAACTACAATGATCTTTTAAAAAGGTCAACATTATTCAGCGACGCCTTTTATGCATCTACCCTGCCACCTGAAGTGATTGAAGCAGTTGCCGCAAACCTCGCTATAATTAAATCGCCCACAGTGCTGCGCCAATATGATGGCCGTTTATGGAGCTGGGAAGGTTGTGGTGATGGATGGGGTTGCTGCCACGGCAGTTGCACGCATGTATGGAACTATGCGCAGGCCATACCACACTTGTTTCCGTCGCTGGAAAGAACATTGCGGCATACTGAGTTTTGCGAGAGCCAGAATGGTGAAGGCCATCAAACTTTCAGGGCCTCTATGCCTATACGTCCTGTTAAGCATGACTTTTATGCAGCGGCCGATGGCCAGTTAGGCGGAATTATGAAAGTGCACCGCGAGTGGCGCATAAGCGGCGATAATAAATGGCTGGAAAAAATTTACCCGCTTGTAAAAACAAGCATGGACTACAGCATACACACGTGGGACCCACGGCATAAAGGCCTTATTGAAGAGCCGCACCACAATACATACGATATTGAATTTTGGGGGCCTGATGCTTTGTGCACGAGTTTTTATTTGGGCACATTAACAGCAATTACAAAAATGGGCGAGTTTTTAAAACAGGATGTTACACTGTACAAAGAACTTTATGCAAAAGGCAAAGCCTTTATGGAAACTCAATTATTCAATGGCGAATACTTCTTTCAAAAAATTGAAACAACTGGCCTTAACGCACCAAGCCCTGCTGAGCAGGCGAAAAAATCATACGGCGGCTCCTACTCAAAAGAAGCTGTTGACCTGCTGGAAAAAGAAGGGCCAAAATACCAGTACGGCTCCGGCTGCTTATCTGATGGTGTTCTGGGTGCATGGATTGCCAGTATGTGCTATTTAGGCGACCCGCTTGATGTTGCAAAAACAACCAGCCATCTTGTTGCTGTACATAAATACAACTTAAAGGACAACCTTAGCGAGCACGCCAACCCACAAAGGCCGTCTTACGCTTTTGGTGATGAAGGCGGCCTGTTGTTATGCAGCTGGCCCAAAGGTGGCAGGCTTTCACTTCCATTTGTTTATAGCGACGAGGTATGGACGGGAATTGAATACCAGGTTGCCAGCCATTTAATGCTTATGGGCAAAGTAAAAGAAGGCCTCGACATTGTGCGTACTTGCCGCAAAAGATATGACGGCAAGGTGCGCAACCCTTTTAACGAGTACGAATGCGGGCACTGGTATGCGAGGGCGCTATCAAGCTACGGTTTATTGCAGGGCCTTACTGGTGTGCAATACGATGCAGTTGATAAGGTGCTGTACATTGACAGCAAGATTGGCGACTTTACCAGTTTTATTTCCACCGAAACAGGTTTTGGTACGGTAACGCTTGCGGGCAATAAAACCTCAGTAAAAGTGTACAGCGGCACAATAGAAGTTACCAAAACAGTTATGGGTAGCCCAAAAGTAGAAATGTAAAGCACAGCCTATGCAGGTTGCAGATAAAACCATAGTATCGCTGCGGTACTGTATGAAAAACAGTAAGGGCGATGTGCTGGAAAACAGGTTGCAGTTAAGCCCTGTTGAATACCTGCACGGCGGCGGCGGCATTATGCCCGCGCTTGAACAAAGCCTGCTGGGTTTGCAGCCTGGTGAAACAAAACTTGTTACCATAAACAACAGCATGGATTTTCAACTGGATGATACCTTTTATTTTGATGTGGTGATTGATGATGTTCGCGAAGCAACACACGAAGAAATACTGAGGGGCAAACCAATTAAGTCTATTATGCAGGATGACTGCGGACCGGATTGTATATGTTAGTTGCCAGGGAACTGTTGAGCGTTGACCGGTAAAACAGTTTACAGTTTTGTAATCATTTATCATAAAATTTATTCAATGTATAAATCGAAACTCTTCATAACTTTTATAGTAGCATGCGTTGCTTTTATAAGTACCAAAGCTCAAAACAAGCTGTACGAGTTTGATAACAATGTTCTGTCATCCCACTGGAGCAGCCCTGAGAACTTAAATGGCAAAAAAGGCGCAGGTGGCGCTGAGAACGGTACTGCCAAAGGCCATGCATTTGATGCTATTGAAGCAGGTGCCACCAGAACATTGTTAAACGTACAGGGTACTGGCATTATAAACAGGATATGGATTACCATTGACGACCGCAGCCCTGAAATGTTACGCAGCCTGATAATTGAAATGTTTTGGGACGGCGAAAGCAAACCCGCGGTATCAGTGCCGTTTGGCGATTTTTTTGCCACCGCGTTAAGCAAAACAGCTACTTTTCAAAACAATTTATTTGCAAGCCCCGAAGGCAGAAGCTTTGTTTGCTATATATCTATGCCGTTTAAAAAAGGCGCTAAAGTGGCGGTGGTTAATGAATCATCAAAAAAATTAGGTCACATTTTTTACGATGTTGATTTTGAATATTTAAAAACATGGCAGCCCGGCTTTATGTATTTTCATGCCTACTGGCACCGCGACACTGCAACAACGCCCGGCAAAGACTTTGAACTATTGCCCGCTGTTAACGGCAGGGGCAGGTTTTTAGGCGCCAGTATAGGTATCAACTCCAACCCCATTTACGGCGACTCATGGTGGGGTGAAGGCGAAGTAAAAATGTACACCGATGGCGACAATACTTTGCCTACTATTGTTGGCACCGGCACCGAAGATTACATAGGCACAGGCTGGGGCCAGGGTCAGTTTGCAAACAATTACACAGGTTGTTTAATTGCAGACAGCAAGGCTAAACAATGGGCATATTATCGTTACCATATTGCAGACCCCATATTTTTCACCAGCGGTTGTAAAGTTGCATTGCAGCAAATAGGCGGCAATGGTGTTGATAAAGTAACCGAAATGCAAAAAGCGAACCTGCCTTTAATACCCGTTAGTTTAGATAATGCAGATGGCTTTCATGCGTTTTACAAAAAACCGGAATCCAATAATTTGGTCGGTACAAATTTTAAAGACGGCTGGGTTAACTTTTACAGAAGTGATGATGTATCAGCCACTTCATATTTTTACTTAAGCACACCAACATCTTCTTTACCTGCCTTACAAAACCTGGCCGTAAGGGTGTATAATTTAAAAACTAAGTAATTACTGGCGCAGGAGGAAAAAGGAGGAAACCAATAACACGCAACACGCTCATTTGTAGCCATTTATAATAATTTCAGATCTATTTTTAGACCTATAAGGCTTCCAAAACCTTGTAGGTCTTATTCCCATTTAAACTCTAAGCAACCCGCACCTGGTATTGTTACCCGAACCGAGAGAACAAGGTTGACGAAAGGGCAAGATTTTAGCCATATTGTTGATTTGAACTCGCAGCGGTAAGCCCTTAATAAAACACACGTAGCACACCGGCTAAAAAAGATAAACGTGTATGATTATGCAGTATCACGCAACAAAACAAAAAGTAAATACATGCGTCGTTACACCTTGGGTGGCGCTGGCATGGGCGGTTCTGCGGAGCGTTTTGGCCCTCCCGCACGTGCGGGACTGATCTTTTGGTTCTTTTGGGTCTCCGAAGGAGTCCTTTAGACAAGCCAAAAGAACAACATAAATCCGTGAAAGATTTGAGATATAATTACTGCTCAATCCCGCACCGCCATGCTTTGAAAATTGCAGGTGCAGACCTTCTGGTTTCTAAAACCTCATAAGCCTCCCCCCTTCACCTCCATCGCACCCTTCTTGGCAAACCCTTCCACTCATAAACATCAGCAGGCGGCCTGCTATCCGCCCCATTATTACCAGTGCTATCCAACGCCATCAATTCATCACCCGGCGGCCGAAACACCTGTTCCGTGCCCGCCACTGCCGAAGGCCCTCCCCGCACCACCATTTCACTAACAAAACTTTCCTGTCGTTCCTCACCACGTTTTTCGCTCTGTCCTGCGCCCGGCTGTTCAATCCGTTTTTCGCCCTGTTCTTCGCTACGTTCTTCGTCACACCCCTCCCCACCTGTGGATGGCTTAACGGCGGCAAGGGCGCATCCGCGCTCCCCACCTGTATTAGGCGGCTGTGCATTAAGCGGCACTTCCCCGTCATCAATTTTAAGCGTAATGTTCCAATCCTCCGCATCTCGCTGGCGTTTGCCATCCATGCCATGGTTCATTTTCAGGTCAAACAGCAGGCCCCGCGTGCAGCCCTCGCCGTTTATCAACGCATCCAGCTTGCGGCACATAGCCTCGTGCTTTATTTGCCTAATAATGGCGGAATAATTTTTATTCTTTTCATATTTCCGCAAATCTTCCTCCGTAACGCCCCCAAAAAGGCAAAAACCTTCCAGGCTGTAGATAATTTTTTTAGGCACCTCCACAAGCTTCCCCCTGTACAGTTTAGTGGAAACATTTCCGTCGCAATGGCCCCGGTAATCTGCCCACAATGCGCGTAAACCCGCCGGTTGTAATTTAAAAGGCATAAAGTATAGTGTATATACTTATATATAAAAAGCGGTGTTTTGTCCGCTAAAAACAGGATGTTTTTTAAAAATATTTTTGCAACATGATGGCAGGGGAAAATGCTTGCCGGCGTGGTATTGGGGATGGGCAGGTTTGGGGAAAAGAAGAAAGCGGTTGACGGAATATATGCCGTAAGCCTATTGCAAATATGAAAATAAATGCGTATGTTAGTAATTGTGTTAAATAAAAAAAGCGACTTGCGCCGCTTTAAATGTTTACACAACGGAATAATCCTTATTGTGATTTGCTTTCAAATTAGATGATGAAGGTACTTTTTTTCTCGAATAACCAAAATAAATCGACCTTAAATATTAAAAGGCACCACGGGATGCCTTTTAGATAATAAAAGCAAATCACAGCCTACTCTACATAAAATATATTTTTTTTAATATTTTATATTAAGTAGTAAAGTAAGGATAGCTAACCTCGGCGCCTCAGTTCAAAAAAGGTTTGGAAACTCTTTCTTTTTTACTATCCAGAAGCAAAAATAATTTATTTTTGAATGTAGAGTAGATAAATTAAATAAAATGAAAGAAAAAGATAAAATTATATTAGGCTTAGATTTAGGAACCAATTCTATTGGCTGGGCAATAATTAAACATAACAACATTAATAATGGAGGCGAAATATTAGCTGCTGGCTGTAGAATTATTCCAATGCCGCAGGATGTTTTAGGCAAATTTGATAGCGGTGTATCGCTTTCCCAAACCGCTGAACGTACAGGTTTTAGAAGCACCAGAAGATTGAGGGAACGGCATCTTTTGCGCAGGGAAAGGTTGCACCGTGTGCTGAATCTCCTTGGTTTTCTGCCTGAACATTATAAAAACGCAATAGATTTTGAAAAGCGCCTGGGTCAATTTTTACCTGAAACTGAACCTAAGCTTGCTTACTACAAAACGCCAGAAAACCCAAAAGCAACATTTATATTTAAAAAATCATTTGAAGAAATGATTGCTGATTTTAAACAGCATCAGCCACAATTGCTTGCAAATGAAAGGAAAGTGCCTTATGATTGGACAATATATTACCTGCGAAAAAAAGCACTCTATAATAAAATTGAAAAAGAGGAGATTGCGTGGCTTTTGCTAAACTTTAATCAAAAAAGGGGCTATTATCAATTAAGGGGGGAAGATGAGGAAGAGGCGGCAGATAAGCTTGTTGAGTTCTATTCTTTAAAAATAACGGATGTAACAGATAGTGGAGATAGGAAAAAGGATGAAATATGGTATAATGTGCTTTTAGAAAATGGATGGGTTTACAGGCGCACAAGCAGAGCCCCTTTGGATTGGATTGGCAAAACAAAAGAATTTATCGTAACAACAGAATTGAACCCCGACGGCAGTATAAAAAAAGACAAGGAAGGTAAGGAAAGAAGATCATTCAGGGCACCCGCTGAAAATGATTGGACGCTGGTGAAGAAAAAAACAGAGCACGATATTGATAAAAGTAAAAAAACAGTTGGAGAGTACATTTATGACATCCTTTTGCAAAAACCCGGGCAAAAGATAAAAGGCAGGCTTGTAAGAACGATTGAGAGAAAGTTTTATAAAGAGGAGCTAAAACTAATACTGCAAAAGCAAAAAGAATTTCATCTCGAACTGCAAGACAACGAATTATACAGCATTTGCCTGGAAGAACTATATCAGCATAACAGCGCTCATCAAGAAAGTATAGCCAATAAGGATTTTACCCATCTTTTTTTAGAGGACATTATTTATTATCAACGACCGCTAAAAAGCAAAAAATCGCTCATAAGCAAATGCCGCTTTGAAGAACGGGTTTATATTAAAGACGATAAAAAAGAAATCAAGCGGTTAACGTGCATTGCAAAATCTCATCCACTATACCAGGAGTTTAGGTTATGGAAGTTTATTCAAAACCTTCGCATAATTCAAAAAGAAAAACAAATAAATGGCAAACTTCAAACGGACGTTGATGTAACAGTTGAATTTATAAACTCAACTAAAAGTTTTGTTACTCTGTTTGAATGGTTAAACGAAAAAAGAGAAATAACGCAAAAGGATTTTTTAAAATACCCTTTATTTAATCTTAAAAAAAATGCTGACAATTTCAGGTGGAATTATGTTGAGGATAAAATATACCCTTGCAACGAAACCAAGTGGCTTATTAAAAGCCGCTTAGATAAAATTAGAGATATTCCACCAGGTTTTTTAACGCCTCAACGTGAAGAAGCGTTATGGCATATACTATATTCTGTAGAAGATAAAACAGATATCGAAAAGGCATTGAAAACATTTGCATCAAAAAACGATGTGCGCGAAGGTTTTGTAGAGCATTTTAAAAAATTTCCGCGTTTTGAAAAAGATTACGGTGCATACTCTGCAAAAGCGATTAAGAAATTATTGCCGCTTATGCGTGCCGGAAAATATTGGAGTGAGCATGCTATTGATCCGGCAACCAAAGAAAGGGTTGAAAAAATAATTAATGCGGAATGTGATGAAAATATAAAAAACCGGGTGCGGGACAAAGCAATCAGTTTAACAGAACTAAGCCACTTTCAGGGCTTGCCTGAATGGCTTGCATGTTATGTTATTTATGGTCGGCATTCAGAAAATGCCGATACCAAAAAATGGAAAATCCCGGGGCAAATAGAAATGCTACCCCAGCATAGTTTAAGAAATCCAATAGTTGAGCAGGTGATTAACGAAACGCTTAAGGTTGTTGGCGATATTTGGAAACATTATGGCTGCAGTGAAGAAGGTTTTTTTGATGAGATACATGTAGAATTGGGCCGCGAAATGAAGAACACCAAAGCCGATAGAGAAAAGATTTCAAAGCAGGTAACAGAGAATGAAAACACAAACCTGCGTATTAAAGCATTATTGGTGGAGATGCTTAATGACGGAGATGTTGAAAATGTAAGGCCTTATTCACCAATGCAGCAAGATATTTTAAAAATATACGAGGACGGCGTATTAAATGCAGAAGATGGCAAAATACCTGATGAGATATTAAAAATTTCAAAAATGGCACTCCCAACACAAAGCGAAATTATACGCTACAAGCTTTGGCTGCAACAAAAATACCGTTCGCCATATACAAACAGCATTATTCCTTTAAATAAGCTTTTTACTCCTGCGTATGAAATTGAACATATTATACCCCGGACGAGGCATTTTGATGATTCATTTGGCAATAAAATTATCTGTGAAGCCGCAGTAAATAAATTAAAAGACAACCGCACTGCTTTTGAATTCATACTTAGTGAAGGGGGGACGATTGTAGAAACAGGTTTGGGAAAACAGGTAACAATTTTAAAAAAAGATGTATACGAAGATTTTATTAAACAGAATTACTCGAAGAGCCGCGGCAAAATGAAACGGCTTTTAATGGAAGATATACCTGAAGCTTTTATACAAAGACAGTTAAATGACAACAGGTATATTAGTAAAATTGTAAAAAATCTTTTGAGTAAGATTGTAAGGGAGGAAGGCGAAGAAGAAACAACATCAAAGAATGTAATTTTAGGCAATGGAGTTATTACAGCCACATTAAAGCAGGATTGGGGGCTTAATGATGTGTGGAACGAAATTATTACTCCCCGTTTTGAAAGGCTAAACACATTAACCAAAAGCCAGAATTTTGGTGAATGGGTTAATAAAGAAGGAAAAAGAGTTTTTCAAACCCAGGTACCTCTTGAATTCCAAAAGGGCTTTATTAAAAAGCGTATTGACCACCGCCATCATGCCTTAGACGCCATTATAATAGCTTGTGCAACCAGAAGCCACATAAATTATCTTAATAATGAAAGTGCCCTTGGCAAAAAAACAAAAGAAGAAAAAGCAAAAAAACGCTATGATTTAAGAGAAAAGTTATGCGATAAAAAATATAATGGCCCTGAAAATTACAAATGGGTTTTCAAAAAGCCCTGGATTGATTTTACTGTGGATAGCAAAGGTTCGCTTAACGAAATTGTAATAAGCTTTAAGCAAAACAACCGCGTTATTAATAAAACTATTAACCATTACCAAAAATGGCAGAAAGGCGTTGATAGTGGCGTAGCTAAACAAGTTATAAGGCAGGAAAGTGGCGAAAATTGGGCGATACGAAAACCTATGCATAAAGACACAGTTTCAGGCCTTGTAAAATTGAAATTAAATAAAACAATAACAATAGCCGCTGCATTAGATGAGTTGGAAATGATTGCTGATAAACCTTTTAAAAAATTTATAGTTGGGCTAAAGCAACAAGGGCTTGATAAGAAAAAAATCATTCAATTATTTAAAGAAAACGATAATAAGTGGAATGGAGTGGATATTTCAAAAGTTGAAGTTTTTTATTGGGATTTAGATAGCAACGGACTGGGCAACAATGCAGCATCAAGGGTTGCGGTAAATGAGTCATTTACCAAAGACATGATTAGTTATATCACTGATACAGGGATAAAAAAAATAATGTTGACTCATTTAGAGAACTACAATGAAATAAAGGATGGAAAAATAATAGAACACCCGGAATTAGCTTTTTCCCCTGATGGCTTAGATGCCCTCAATAGAAATATACAAGTATTAAATAATGGCAAGCCACACAAGCCGGTTTATAAAGTTCGTACTTATGAGCCTAAAGGCAACAAATTTAACGTAGGGCAAACGGGCAATAAAAAACACAAATATGTAGAAGCTGCGAAAGGCACAAATCTATTTTTCGCGGTTTATAAAGACAGCAACAGTAATAAAAGTTACGAAACAATATCATTGAATATTGTAATTGAGAGGTTAAAGCAAAAATTGACGCCAGTTCCTGAAAAAAATATACATGGGCATTTATTGTTCATGTACTTATCCCCTAACGACCTTGTATATGTACCGGAGGAAGGTGAAGAGGTAGATTGGAACAACATAAACTCATCAAAAAAGCGAATTGCGGACAGGATATATAAAATGGTAAGTTCTACTTCTTATCAATGTTTCTTTATAAAACATAATGTGGCTACCTCAATAGTAAATAAAGTTGAATTTTTAGCAACAAATAAAATGGAACGTTCCATTGATGGAGTGATGATAAAAGAATGCTGTATTAAGCTGAATATTGACAGGCTTGGCAACATCAAACCTGTTGCAGGCATATTGCAATAAAAGCTGAAAAAAGCACTGAAAGATGAAGTGATTGCGATGCAACAGGCGATGCCATAAAAAACCGAAGCTGGTATTATTAAAACCCGTTTTATGATAAAGCGCACCCTTTGCATAGAAAGCCCCTGCCACCTTAAATGCCGTAATGAGCAGTTGGTGGTTAGCTACGAACATGTAAAGGGCTATGAGGATAGGGCCGAAAAAACGGTACCAATTGAAGATATCGGGATGCTTGTGCTTGAGCACCAGCAAATAACCCTGAGCCATTACCTGCTTGATAAACTGCTGGCCAACAATGCCAGCGTGGTTACCTGTAACGAAACGCGCCACCCCAGCGGTATGATGCTGCCGCTGGAGGGCAACACGCTGCAAAGCGAAAGGTTTCGTGCGCAAATTGAAGCAACAGACCCTTTAAAAAAACAATTGTGGCAGCAAACGGTAAAAGCTAAAATAACCAACCAGGCGGCCGTATTAAAAAAATGGGATATTCCGCATGGCTATTTAACCAATCTTGCGCAGCAGGTAAAAAGCGGCGATGCTGATAATTATGAGGCGCAGGCCGCCGCTTACTATTGGGCAAATCTTTTTCCACCGGCGTGGCAGTTTTTTCGCAGGCGGGATGGGCCGCCGCCCAACAACCTGCTTAACTATGGCTACGCTATTATACGCGCCACGGTTGCAAGGGCTATTACCGGCGCCGGGCTGCTGCCAACGCTGGGCATTTTTCACCGCAACAGGTATAACGCCTACTGCCTTGCCGATGATATTATGGAGCCCTACCGCCCTTTTGTTGATGTAATTGTAAGGGGCATAATTGACAACACATCGGCCGTTGACGTGCTAACAAAGGAGTTTAAGGTGCAGTTGCTAAACCTGCCAACTGCCGATGTGCTGATGGATGGGGCAAAAAGCCCGCTGATGCTGGCGGCACAGCGCACAGCGGCGGCCCTGGCAAAGTGCTATACGGGCGAGCAGCGCAGAATGCTTTACCCGCAAATGCCATGAAAGCAGACAGACTAAACGCATACAGAATAATGTGGGTGCTTGTTTTTTTTGACCTGCCGACTGAAACCAAAAAAGAGCGGAAGATTTACGCCGATTTTAGGAAAAAGCTGCTTGCCGATGGCTTTAGCATGTTTCAATTTTCAATTTACCTGCGGCACTGCGCCAGTATGGAAAATGCTGATGTGCATATAAAACGGGTTAAAAAAAGCCTGCCCGAGAAAGGGCATGTGGGCATACTTACCATTACCGATAAGCAATTTGGCATGATGGAGATATATTTTGGCCCCAAACTGGCCGAACTACCGAATATTCCCCAGCAATTAGAGCTTTTTTAGCCCCCATAGAAATACAAAAAGTGTCCCGAATGTTATACTCGGGACACTGTAAAGTCCATTTTTTTCTTTCTATTTTTGATTGAAACCCTTTGCTGACAAGGCTTCCAGCTTTTGCTGTTGTCATCAAATATAGCAAGAACTAAAATTGAAAGCAAATCACAACACAAATAATATATGCCACAGCAAGGAACAAGTTGTCATCAAATATAGCAAGAACTAAAATTGAAAGCAAATCACAACAAGGAATTGGAAAGGGTATAAAACCCCTGTGTTGTCATCAAATATAGCAAGAACTAAAATTGAAAGCAAATCACAACATATACCAGGCAAGTTGCATAGAGCGTGCAGTTGTCATCAAATATAGCAAGAACTAAAATTGAAAGCAAATCACAACGTGAAAGGATTGATGATCTGAGTTTTAAAGTTGTCATCAAATATAGCAAGAACTAAAATTGAAAGCAAATCACAACATCAGTTCTCTGCAGGCCATGGGCCAACAAGTTGTCATCAAATATAGCAAGAACTAAAATTGAAAGCAAATCACAACCGGGGCGTCAAGTTTGCGCGTCCCGGATGAGTTGTCATCAAATATAGCAAGAACTAAAATTGAAAGCAAATCACAACACTGCCATCCATTTACCGAAGTACCCATTTGTTGTCATCAAATATAGCAAGAACTAAAATTGAAAGCAAATCACAACGCAGAGTGTGGTGCAAGGAATATTTGTTATGTTGTCATCAAATATAGCAAGAACTAAAATTGAAAGCAAATCACAACAAAAAGTGGTACATAAACAGCAGGTCAAAGGTTGTCATCAAATATAGCAAGAACTAAAATTGAAAGCAAATCACAACGGCTATACAAACATAAATAAAGGCATTCACGTTGTCATCAAATATAGCAAGAACTAAAATTGAAAGCAAATCACAACCAAGCGGCGGCATAACGACAGCAAACGCAAGTTGTCATCAAATATAGCAAGAACTAAAATTGAAAGCAAATCACAACAGGGCTACCGTTTTGCATTTAAACCAAAAAGTTGTCATCAAATATAGCAAGAACTAAAATTGAAAGCAAATCACAACACCATTATACCAGCAACCACAATAGCAGCTGTTGTCATCAAATATAGCAAGAACTAAAATTGAAAGCAAATCACAACGCCTGCTAAATAACCCATTGCCACAATTGGTTGTCATCAAATATAGCAAGAACTAAAATTGAAAGCAAATCACAACAACCCTGTGATAGCTATCGTGGAATTACGGGTTGTCATCAAATATAGCAAGAACTAAAATTGAAAGCAAATCACAACGCACAGGGTACGCCATAACCTTTACAGCAGGTTGTCATCAAATATAGCAAGAACTAAAATTGAAAGCAAATCACAACGGACAGACACAGGACTAACCGGAGAAGAAAGTTGTCATCAAATATAGCAAGAACTAAAATTGAAAGCAAATCACAACTCATAAGGGTACGGAGTTTTTTAAACATGAGTTGTCATCAAATATAGCAAGAACTAAAATTGAAAGCAAATCACAACTGTTTATGTACATTCACAATCAACAATCTAGTTGTCATCAAATATAGCAAGAACTAAAATTGAAAGCAAATCACAACAAAATGGTACAGGTGTTGCGCCGGGTGTGGGTTGTCATCAAATATAGCAAGAACTAAAATTGAAAGCAAATCACAACATGGCCGCGTAGGTAGCAACACCGGTGCAAGTTGTCATCAAATATAGCAAGAACTAAAATTGAAAGCAAATCACAACAAAATCGGTAACGCTTATATTAGGCGTTGGGTTGTCATCAAATATAGCAAGAACTAAAATTGAAAGCAAATCACAACCCCCTGCCAGGGTGCAGGCCATGGATAAAAGTTGTCATCAAATATAGCAAGAACTAAAATTGAAAGCAAATCACAACCGAAAGGCAATAAACGTGTTTGCCTTATCGTTGTCATCAAATATAGCAAGAACTAAAAT
>JABDGS010000031.1:20848-35649 GCA_013285915.1 Bacteroidota bacterium | reverse complement strand
CCTTTTACAATCTTATCGCTTACATGCATCCACTCCCATGCATAGGTAACATCAAAAACAGCATGATATTCAATATGGTCACATTCTGCCAGCCAAAACAAAGGCTTTATTGTTTCGCATTCTTGTTTTGCTTCCAGCCAAAATTCAAGTGGTACAAGATGGGCCATATCGCATCTAAAGCCATCAATGTTGCAATGCTCAATCCAGAAGCGCATATCCTTAATCATCTCGTTGCGCATGTCAATTTTTGTATAGTCAAGGTGTATTACATCCTGCCAGCCATGCTTTTCAACAAAATCACCATTGTTATCCAATACAAACCAATCGCGGTGCTCATGCGTCCACTCATGATCCCAGCCCGTGTGGTTAGCAACCCAGTCAATAATAATCTTCATGCCCAGTGCATGCACCGCTGCAACAAGGGCCAAAAAATCAGCCATTGTACCAAACTCCGGGTTAATAGCGGTATAGCTGCTGCACGCGTAATAACTGCCAAGGGTGCCCAGGCGTTTTTCAACACTTATAGGCGTAATTGGCATAAGCCACAATATCTCAACACCCATATCTTTGAGGCGTGGCAAGTGTTGCGCAAAAGCATTAAAAGTGCCTTCGGCCGTGTACTGCCTTATATTAACTTCGTATATGTTTCCAGCTTTTGTTTTTTCTGTCACTGCTTTATCGTTATTCATAAAAGTATACAACAAATAAACGCTATTATTGCGTAATTACACATGGGTGCAAGCACTTTACCACGTAAAATAAGCTTATTACAGGCAACCGCCATTAATATGACAGAAATGGTAGGTATAGGCCCTTTTGTTGTATTGGGTATTGTGGCCGAAACCATGAAAGGCCCTGCTTTTTTATACGCCTGGCTTGCGGGTGCTTTTCTTGCTTTTATTGATGCTATGGTTTGCAGCGAACTTGGCGCTGCTTTTCCGCTGGCAGGTGGGAGTTACAATTTTTTAAAAGAAGGTTACGGGCCAAAGTGGGGGCGGTTAATGAGCTTTTTGTTTGTTTGGCAAACAATGATACAGGCACCCCTTGTAATAGCCTCGGCTGCCATAGGTTTTGCAAAGTATTTTGGTTATATAGTTTGTATAAGCGGTGCGCAGGCAAGAATGGTTAGCGGAGGAGTAGTGGTGCTAATTGTACTGTTGCTATACAGGAAGATTGAAGCGATAGGAAAAATAAGTGTGCTGCTATGGGTTTGTGTGCTGGGTACTATTGTATGGATAATAGGCAGCGGTATGGCACACGGTAATTTTATGCAGCCAGTAATGCATGTTAATGATGGCCTTACTGTTGATACAGGTTTTGCCGCTTTGCTTGGGCTGGCAAGCATTAAAACAGTGTATAGTTACTTGGGATATTACAATGTATGCCACCTGGGCGGTGAAATTATGAACCCGCAAAAAAATATTCCAAAAAGCATGTTTATATCCATTGCAGGCATAGCCGTATTATACCTGCTTATGAATATAAGCGTTGCTTCGGTATTGCCTTACGCAAGGCTTATAAAAAGTGATTTTGTGGTAAGCGAATTTGTACAAACCCTGCAGGGGGGCAATGCCGCAAATATAGTAACGGTGCTTATTTTAATAGTTGCGTTTGCGTCAATATTTTCAGCTACGCTTGGTTATACACGCGTACCGTATGCCGCAGCTAAAGACGGTTCGTTCTTTAAAATATTTGCGAGGCTGCACCCTGTAAAAGATTTCCCGCACATATCCTTGATAGCCCTGGGTGCAATGGCTTTTATCTTCAGCATAACCTTTACCAATATAAAAGATGTAGTACATGCTATATTGGCCATGCGCATACTAACACAGTTTGTTGCACAGGCGGCCGGGCTTGTATTATTACATAAGGGGAAGAGAAAAACCTTGCCGTGGAGAATGCCTTTATACCCGCTGCCGGTTATTGCCGATATCATTATGTGGATAGCCCTTTTTTGTTATACCGGTTGGGTTATGATTGATTGGGCTATTGCTTTTATTATTACCGGCGCTATCATCTTTTTTATAAAGGCAAGAATGAATAAGGAATGGCCTTTTAGAGATGATATGCATAATGAAATTGAAAATATAGGTGTACGAGGTGGCGATTTATAAAATACCGAAATTGCAGTTAAAAGGATAGTATGAAGTCTTTCCTCACAGCCGAGTGGAAAAACCTGGTAATGTTTAATTACGGCGTTGATGCTGCGATCCTAACAAAACATTTGCCCGAAGGTGCTGAGATTGATACCTGGAATAATACCTGCTATATAAGCCTTGTGGGTTTTATGTTTCTTAATACAAAGGTCAAGGGTTTGAGTGTGCCATTCTTTATAAACTTTGAAGAAGTTAATTTGCGCTTTTACGTAAGATTTAAAGATAATAACGAATGGAAAAGAGGAGTAGTTTTTGTAAAAGAAATTGTGCCGAAAAGATTAATAAGCGGGATTGCCAATAATGTTTATGGTGAGCATTACTATTGCTACCCCATGCGAAACACATTAGTTAAAACGGCAGATATAATGGATGTAAAATATGAATGGTTATACAAAGGCGAATGGAATTTTTTGGAAGTAAAAGCGACAGAAGAGTGTAAGCCTTTGATTGAAGGCAGCGAGGCCGAGTTTATAACAGAACATTACTGGGGTTACACAAAACTTAAAAATGGCGTAACGTCCGAATATAAGGTTGAACACCCGCGGTGGCATATTCATGAGGTATTATCAAGCAACACATATTGTAACACGCAGGCATTGTACGGTGATGAGTTTCATTTTTATTTAAAAGAAAAACCGGTTTCGGTATTTATGGCCGCCGGCTCACCTGTTAAAGTGTTTCCGCGTAAGCTTTGGAAGTTTTAATTTTGCATTATGGAAAGCACAAAAAAGAAAACTGTGGTATTGGGTGCGACTGATAATCCGTCAAGGTATAGCTATCTGGCTGTCGACCGGCTGCAGGCACATAACCACCCGGTTATAGCTATTGGCAAAAAGGAGGGCAGGGTAGGGCAAGTGGATATTATTACTGAGCATCCGCAGGTAAATGATGTTGATACTGTTACCCTTTACCTTAATGCGCAAAACCAGGAACAGTACTACGACTATATACTTTCACTCCACCCCAAACGCATTATATTTAATCCCGGCGCAGAAAATGCTGCACTTGAAAAGCTGGCCGTTGAAAATGGCATTAAACCTATGGAAGCATGCACGCTGGTAATGTTGAGTACAGGGCAGTATTAAGGGAGGGTTGGTAC
Organism: Bacteroidota bacterium; assembly: GCA_013285915.1. GTDB lineage: Bacteria > Bacteroidota > Bacteroidia > Chitinophagales > Chitinophagaceae > JABDFW01. The sequence goes on along the minus strand of JABDGS010000031.1, from coordinate 32,394 downwards.
AAAATGGATTTTATACATAAAATTATGCGTGGAAATGTATAAAATATTTCTGTCATTTTCTTGTGATGCATGCGTACGGCAACATAAAAAATTGAACCGGGCGTAAGAAAAATAAGTAAATTTGTATAATGAGCGCGGCTAATAATATATCACTAAAATTAAGCTTTAACCAGGTATTAGAACTTGTAAAACAACTACCGGAAAGCCAGCAAAAAAAACTTGTTGATATTATAAAAGATGATCAATCGCCAACAGGCGAAAAAAAGCTTACAACAAAAGAAAAAAAGCTTCTTAAGGGTATAGACCGTTCAGTTGACTTCATAAATAATTATAAAAAGGGAGCAAAAAAACATCTGTCGTTAAACCAGGTATTAGATGAACTTTGAGATAATACCTACTCCAGATTTTGTAAAGGATATTAAGCCATTAATAAAGAAATATCCATCACTTCGGCAGGAATTACTTCAGCTTCAGCACAATCTTCTGAATAATCCAACATTAGGGGAGCCATTGGGAAAAGATTGCTATAAGATAAGACTATCAATTGCGAGTAAAGGCAAAGGTAAAAGTGGTGGTGCGCGGGTAATTACATGCGTAAAAATTATTAATGAAATCATTTTTATGGTAGCTATATATGATAAAAGTGAAATGGAGAACATTGATGATAATGTGCTGAAAGAAAGGCTTAACAAAATCAGGTAGAAGTTGAACTGCCAAATATCAATCTAACAGGGATTAACCTTTACCGCTTAATTATGATGTGAAAATACCTTTTTAACAAGGTTAACCAGGATTACAACGCCAAGAACGGCAAGCATTGCGTAACCATATATATCTATTGATAAAGGCATACCTAAAGGTAGGCTGTTTTTTATACCAGCAGGGTTTCTATTTTGTTAAAGGCCTTTGTGGCAGGCAAATGCTCCCATAAAACATTATAAACGGTATCTGCAATAGGCAGGTGTACCCCAAGCTCACTGTTTTTAAGGTGTATGCATTTACTGGCATTATAGCCCTCAGCCACCATATTTAGCTCAAGCTGGGCCACTTTAACTGAATAACCTTTGCCGATCATATTACCAAATGTGCGGTTGCGGCTGTATAACGAGTAGCAGGTAACCAGCAGGTCGCCAAGGTAAGCGCTCGCAGCATAATTTATCACTTCGCGTTCATCATCAAGCCGCGCTTTCCGTAAAAATCTAACCATTTCGTCAGCGCTGTTGGCTATATAAACACTCAAAAAATTATCGCCGTATTCAAGGCCGTGGGCAATACCGGCACCCAACGCATAAATATTCTTTAATATGGCCGCGTATTGCACGCCCATTATATCGTGGTTTACAACCGTATTAAGGTAATCGGTATTAAAGTGTTTTGCTATCGCGCACGCGGTTTCTTCATCAATGCCTGAAAAAGTAAGGTATGATAGCTTTTCCGCTGCCACCTCTTCTGCATGGCAGGGGCCCAGCACCGCGAAATAATCATTAATATCAACATTAAAGTTTTGGGCCAGGTACTCATTAAGCAGCAGGTTGCAACCGGGTAATATACCTTTAATGGCTGACACTATTTTCTTTCCCTTTAATGCATCAGTATTAAGGCCGCTTAAGGCATCATCTACATAGGCAGATGGCACTGCTACCAACAGTATGTCACTCTGCTCAACTATATATTCAAGGCTGCTGCTCATATTAAGCAGGCTGTTATTAAAATAAGCCGCGCTTAAATAATGGGGGTTGTGCCTGCGTTGGGTAATATGGCCAATGGTATCGTTGTTTCTTATCCACCAGTTTATGCTGTGATTATTATCTGTAAGTATTTTTGCAAGCGCCGTTGCCCAACTGCCACTGCCAATTATTCCAAACTTCATACGCACCATTATTATAAGTACAAAAATACCAGTTTAACTGGTTAAAGTAAAAAGCATGTTATTTATGGGTTACCGTAATAAAAAAGCGGTTGCATAACAACCGCTTTTTTGCAAAGCAAAATATTTTTTACTGAATATTAGTTTTTGGAACTGGACTTAAGCAGTTCGTCCTTTGATACTACTTTAACCTTTTGCTTATCTTTTAATTGCTTGCTTACAACATCGTAAGGCCCTGTAATAATCATATCGCCTTCCTTAATACCGCTTTTTATCTGTATGTAATTTATATCCTGTATATCGGTAGTAACCGGGAATTTCTTAACGGTCCCATCAGTTTGTAAAACATACACCACTTCCTGTATATCATCGTCGGCAGATACATTGGCCTGCTGGTCTGGCTGATTACTTGCGCTCGCATCGTCTTTCTTAAGTGGTGCGGCATCGCTTTTCTTATCCCTTGTTGTAACTGCATTAAGAGGTACAGAAAGAACTTCGGGATTCGTCCTTGTTTGAATATCGGCACTGGCCGTCATGTTTGGCCTGAAAGGAAATGGCTGGCCTTTTACGATCAGGTCCCTGTAAGTATCAGGTGATAATCTTATATGTACCTCGTAATTGGTTACCGTTGTTGAAGCTACTGAACTGGCAGCAGATGAAGATGCTGCTGAAACCGGGTTGGCTATCTTGTACACCACCCCTTTAAATTTACGGTTATTAAACGCATCCACCTGTATAACTGCACTGTCGCCAAGCTTAACTTTAGGAATATCGTTTTCGCCAACATCAACCTGCACCTCTATGCTGTTAAGGTCTGCAATACGCATAATTTCAGTACCGGCCATCTGCGCCACACCAACAACCCTTTCACCCTTCTTTACCTCAAGCAGGCTTATTACACCATCCATTGAGGCTGTAATAGTTGTACGGCTTACGTTTTTACTTGCCATGTTAAGGTTGGCCTGTGCGCTTTGTACAGCGGCCTGGCCGGCTTTTATACCCTGCTGTGCCGCTGCGTAATTAGCCTTGGCAGATAAATAGGCCTGTTGCGATTGCTCATATTCCGAACGCGAAACTACTTTTTGATCAAGCAAGGTTTTTTCCCTGTTAAATGCAGCTTCAGTTTGGTCAAGGGTTGCTTTCAATGCCTGCAGTTGCGCTTCTGAGTTACTGGCCTGCGCTTCGCTTTGGGCTACACCGGCAGCGGCCTGGTCGCGCTGGCTGGCATATATATCAGCATACACTTTCGCTAATACCTGGCCTTTTTTAACAGTGTCACCTTCCTTTATATTTAGCTCAACTATTTCGCCCGATATATCTGAACTTACTTTTACTTCTATTTCAGGAAAAATTTTTCCACTGGCGTTTACCGTTTCGGTAATGGTGCGTTTTGCTGCTTTTTCGGCAGTAACCTGTATCCCTTCGTCTTTACCAAAGGCGCCGGTTGCCTTCATAACAATTAAAAGCACGAATATTATTCCTACTATGATCAGCACCCATTTTAATGTTTTGCTCATGTGCGTTTGTTTCTAAGGTTTATTACAATTTAACACCCTGACCTTTATAAAATTCCAATATTTTCATTTTAAAAACATAGTCGTAGTGGGCCGAAAGCTGGTCAATCTTCGCCTTAAACATATTGGTTTGTGTAGTAATATAGTCTATGGTAGACAGCACGCCAATTTCGTAACGCTTTTTTGCCAGCTCAAAAGCATATTCATCAATTTCGTAAGCCTTTGTAGACGCATTGTATTTTTGCATGGCCGATACTGAGCTGCTGTATGCCTGGTAAACATTTGTTTGCAGCGTTAAGTTATCCTGCTGTTGGTTAAGCTTATAGGTCTCCATATTTAACTTAGCCGACTCGTAATTGGTTCTCAGCGCCCTGTTGTTAAATATAGGTACGGTTAACTGTAAGCCAAATGCCTGGCTAAAGTTTATATTGCCTATTTGCCTCCAGTACGATGGTTTGGAAATGAAAGTGCCAAAACCGGGCGTTAAGGCGTAATAGTTTGTGCCATTTACAGGCACTACGCCCAAAGTATCATATTTGCCGGTTGAGTAAGCGCCGCCAAATTCACGAAAAGTGCTGGCATAGTTACTGCCAAGCTGCACGAAGGCGCCAAGTGTTGGGTACATTGCAGACCGGGCACTTCTTATTTTAAACTGCTGCACCACAATATTAAGGCTGTCAAACCGCTGTAAAGGCTGGGTGCTTAAAGCACGCTGGTATACATCAGCAGGCTGCATTTCAGATAGTGCTTCCAGCGGAATTTTATCAACGTCAGGCACAGACACCTCAAACGGCGTGGCCGCATCAAGGTTAAGCAGCCCCATAAGTGCTATTTTTTGCTGGTCTGCCAGGCCCTGGTCTGTTATATAGCTACTGCTATCGGTAGCAAGCTGGGCTTCAAACTGTGCGGCGTTAAGCTCTGGCATACTACCCGCGTCAACCAATTTTCGGGTATTACTAAGCTGGCTTTGCGTTTGCTGTATCTGCAGTTTTGCGGCATTGGCCGTTTCTATTGCAAGCAGGTATTGCAAATAAGAGGCGGCTACATTTAATGAGATATTATTACGTACAGCATTCAGGTTTATTTCATTAGCACCTTGTAAGGCCTCTGCTGCTTTTATGTCGTTCCTCAATTTAAAAAAATTGAACAGGGTTACACCAGAGGTAAGGTTATAGCTTTGAAACAATACGCTATTGGTGGTATACTGGTTTGATGTAGGGTCAACGGAGCGGCCAAAATTAAGACCGCCTGATGTATTGAACCCTACGTTTGGGTAAATCTGCGCCCTTGCAAACTTTGCCTGTAATGCAAACGTACGGGCAGTAACATCTGCCTGTTTTACCGAAATATTATTGGCTATCGCGTATTCAACGCATCGTCTCAAATCCCATGTGTCTTGTTGCGCATGTATCTTTGAAGTGGCTAAGAGAAGAATACATGCAAGCAAAAAATTCTTCATACCGCAAAAATAACAGAAACCTTGTTGCGACGCGCTGAAAATTTAGATAAACGGAAAGCGGGCGGTTTATTAGGCGTCGGTCTTATTTCTTTATTGCTTCAAAAGCCCGGTCCAGGTCATTTATTATATAAGCAGGTTCCTCCAGCCCTGTATAAAGCCGCAGCATGCGGTGAGATGTGTCATTTTTATTAAACGCATCTTTCGGCCGCGCTGAACAACCCGGTATGATAAGCGACTCATGGCCTCCCCAACTAACAGCCATTAGTATATGTTTTAATGTATTACAAAAAAGCTCGATAGTTTCAGCGTCATCTGCCTTAATAACAAATGTTAGTAAGCCGCAACCACCCTGCATTTGCTGTTTGGCAAGGGTATACTGCGGGAAAGATTCGTCAAAAGGAAAGATTACTTTTTCCACAAGTGGTTGTTGTTTCAGGTAATCGATCACCTTCCACGTAGTTTGCGTAATACGGTCAAGCCTGGCAGGTAATGTTCTAAGGCCACGTATTAACAGCCATGCGTTAAATGGCTGAATACCGCTGCCGATATTAAGATACTCGCTGTTAAAAATGCGTTGCATCATGGCGCGGCTGCCGCTTAACACACCGGCAATAACATCGCTGTGCCCGCCAATATATTTTGTGGCCGATTGAAGCGAAAGATCAATACCATATTCACAAGGTCTTTGGTAAATGGGTGTACAAAAACTGTTATCGCAAATAGTAATAATATTGTGTTGTTTGGCTAATTGGGCAACCGCTTTTAAATCCTGCAGCTCATACGTCCAGCTGTTAGGGCTTTCTAAATAATATAAAGTGGTATTGGGCTGAGTAGCAGCAGCAAAATTCTCGATGCTTGTTCCATCAATATAGGTATGTGTAACATTAAACCGTGGTAATATTACCTCGAACATCTTTCTTGCCCATGCATAAACCCCGCGTACGCAAACTATATGGTCGCCGCTTTTTACATTGGCAAGTACAGCGGCAAAAATGGCAGCCGCACCGCTGTTGAATACAAGGCAATCTTCGGCGCCATCAAGCGCAGCAAGTTTTTTCCGCAATATTTCTACAGTTGGGTTAAGCCCGCGGCTGTAAAGCCATGTACTATATTCATCTTCAAAACTTTTGCGCAGGTCATCTACGGTTTTAAAAGCAAAATTGCTTGTTTGCACGATAGGCGGTGCTATGGCGCGAAAGTAATCATCACGTTCTTCGGCGTATTCGTTTATTATGTAGGAAATGTCCATTTATAAAAAAATTAAGAAAATGAAAGCGCAAAACTACAGTCGCTTAATGCTTTTGATAATAGCTTTTAACGTTCCGTCGTTAATGTTGTCAAATTCTGCTTTATCATATATGGTAAGCAGATAAACTTCCTTTGACTGGACTATTGCGTAAGTAATTACCCTCCCGCCACCACTCTTCCCTTTCCCTTTACTTTTAATTGCGATCCTTATTTTATAAACGTTATCACCTAAAGGCGTACCAGTAGTTGGTTGATTCGTTAAAATGTCACTTAGAAGGTTAAGTTCATTTTTAAGAGAAGGATATTTCTTAAGCAGCCGCTTATATTCTTTTTTAAATTTATCACTTGGTATAACACTAAAGCTCATTAATAAATTCTTTTAGTGTTTGTTTATGCCCTTTTATTTGTTTAAGGGCCTCAACCTGTTCAAATGCCTCTTTAAGATCGGATTTTAATTTTAATGCCTGTTCATATTTTTTTAGCTTGTTGAGTATCTTTTCCCATTCAGATACGGGCAACTGAACGGCCTGCGTGTTACCATTTACATCGTTTACATATTGAAGCGCGATTTTCATTTTACGAATGTACACTTTTTACCAGTTTTGTAAACTGGCCCCTGGTTTAAATTATTTTTTCAATAGCATTTCATTTCCTGAATAACCAAACCAACCCATAACATCCATCTATGCCATCAAATACCAGCCTGTTTTTTGGCAGCGCAATTATTTTGCTTTTGTTCTGTTAGGCGCTAAAATTGAAAGATACGGGTAACTTGAAGAAAAAAATTATGGTACAGATTGAAGAAATATTAAGCTCGCCAAAAGAAGAGCAGTTGGCAATTGTACACGCCATACAGGATAACCTTTACGATTTTGGTAGTGATGAAACATTAAGCGATGAACAGATTGCTTTTATTGAAGAACATATAAAGCATATATAAGAAACCAATCAACCCACCGATACATGGGAACAAATAGAAGAGAATTTGAAGAACCGCTGGAATACAAAATAATAATTTTTTCGAATGCCCAGCAGGACATAATTGAAATTGTAAAGTGGTATGATTTACAGGCAGAGGGTTTGAAAGAAAAATTTTTGGTGAACTTGCGTGAGGCAATTAACAAGCTAAGGATGTACCCTTCAGCATTTGGATTTGCTTTTAAAGATGTTAGCAAAATTCAGCTTAATATTTTCCCATATTCATTTTTTTAAAATAAATGACAGCAACGTTTACATATAGGTGTTATGCATGCCAAAAGAAAGCCCTCCTTTTACAAAAACAGGTTTCGTAAAATGTAGAAACGGCCCTGGTATTACCAATCAACTTTTCAACCCGTTACCTTTTCCCTCACCCCCTTCGTAACAAAATAAATAGCCATGCACACCGCCAGTACCGCCAGCGAAATAAGCGCCGCATTTGGCGTTTGCACTGCAATGCTGCCTGCCACAAATAAATAAGCACATATAAAAATAACAGGCTGTAAAGGGTATAAGCGCATTTTATAAATACCGGTATTGTTTAGTTGCTTTGTTCGCGGGCGTATCCAGAAAATACTGGCTGCAGATGCAGCCATGCCCATACTGTCAAGAAAAATGGTAAAATTTAAAATGTTGTCAAATGTTTTGGAGAAAAAAACAAGTATAATGCAAACAGCCGCAAATACGGTCAGCGATACCAGCAGCACATCCCGCTTTGGTGAACGTTTTTGAAAAGCTTTTGGCAGCACTCCGTCCTCGCTCATGGCAAGCATTATGCGCGGGTTGCTCATTAATTGCCCGTTAACGTATGTAAGTACTGATAAAAACAGCAATGCAGAAAAAATATTACCACCGGTTTGACCAAACATCTTGCTTACCACCACAGTTGCAATCTCAGTTTCATTACCCAGGTTGTGAAAACCCAATACTTTATAGTAGGCAAGGTTTACAAGCAGGTATAATGCAATTATAATAGCAATACCCATAAATATGCCACGTGGTATATACTTTTGCGGCTTATTAACCTCGCTGCCAAAATTTATAGTGTGCTGGTAACCACCATACGTAAACGAGGCAGAAATAAGGCATATGCCCAACGACTGTATCCAGCTAAGGTGTGCCGTTGCGGGGTTGGCAGAAGCAACGGCATTATTATCGCCGCTATAAAAAATTGCGGGCATAAACAACGCCATTACCATAACAAGCAGCATGCCTATTTTTATTATCATTAACACAGTTTGCGTTTTTGCACTCATGCGCAGGCCGGCAAGATTTACAAGGTAAAACGAGGCCACAGCTATTACCGATATTATTTGTGTTATAGTGTCGTTTGTATGCCCAAGAAAGGCGCGTGTTATATAACCCGAACCAATAAGGGCCACAGCACCTAATGATGCAGCATTGCTTATAAGAATAATGCAGTTTATTGAAAACGCGATAGATGGATGATATGCGTAACTAAACACCCTGTAATAACCGCCCATAACGGGAAAGCGTGAACCAATTTCGGCGTATGTTAAAGCGCCGCACAAAGCAATAAGGCCGCCGCCAACCCATGCGGCAAAATACACTGATGGGCTTAGTGCAAATTTTGCTGAAGTAGCCGCTGTTCTAAATATGCCCATGCCTATAACAAGGCCCACCACAATCATGGTAAAATCAAACAGGTTTAGTTTTTGTTTCGCAGTTGCTTCGGCCATCAGTAACTTATTTTAAGAGTTGGAAAAATAAGGATTATTCGCCACTTTGATCATTTTCCCCGGAACATCCCAAGCCGCAGGCATCGCTTCATGTCGCAAAATTGCCGCAATGCGTAGAAACGTTTACCACCTGTCAAAATATGCAATCGTATTTTTTATTACCTCTTTACCTTAAGCAAAAATTTGTATATGAGACTATCATTGGTTATTTGCCTGGCGTTTATTAGCACTCTGGCTATGTCACAACAAAACACCGCCCCAACATTAAAAAGCATTTTGCTTAAGCAAATTAAAACAACTCATAATGTTGAGGAGTGGTTTACACCTGTTAACGTAGCCATTGATGGCCTTACACCAGAACAGGCAGCATGGAAGGATAACAGCACTAACCACAGCATTGTACAACTGGTAAACCATCTTATTTTTTGGGATGCGCAGTCATTGGCAAAATTTAAGGGTGAAAAAGAACCCCCTTTTAGTGGCGACAATAATGAAACTTTCAGCGGACTTGACAAGGGTGCGTGGGACGCCAGTGTTAAGCGCATTGATAGCTTACTTACCGCGTGGGAGGTGGCCATTGAGCAGGCCGACGATGCCAAACTGCAAAAATGGTACGACACCATTGCACATATAGGTACGCACAACGCCTACCATATTGGCCAGATTATTTACATACGTAAAATGCGTGGTAACTGGAATGCCGATAAGGGAGTGAAGTAGTAAGTACGTGTAATAATTGTTTTCAACCCGGTGGATGTTTTAATTGCCGGGTTTAAAACAATATTGTTCGCAGGGGAGTGCCTGCCACAGCGAGAATGCAAAATACCCGGTTGCAGCCTATCCTGGCAGTTAGCCATCATCCTTCCATTAAACCTTAATATAAACAACGAGGCAAATAATTGTTGCTGTTTGCAAACATAACCGGCATAAAAAGGTTATATTTAGGGAGCCATTCAAAAACAAACCAATTACGGTGATAAAAAATTTGCCGGTTCTAATTATTGTGCTTGCATTTTGTGCATGCAAAAAAAGTGCTGCGCCACCAACAGGCAGCGCCAACTTTATGACTGCCGACATTAACGATACCTCCCAAACATTTAACACTGTTGTATTAGCTAAAAACGTCCCGGTATCATCGGGGTATTTACTTGCTATTGCCTGTGCAAGTACCAATACTTCTGCTGCAGACGTTTTGTCTGTAAGTATTGACGGCATGAAACCTATTACTACCGGAACTTTTACGGCAAATTTTTCAGGCACACCTGACTTTCTGCCTTCTATGGCTTTTCAGCATGGGGATACCACAGCTTACCAGGAAGATGTTAGCGGCTCCCATCCCATAACGGTAACCATAACATCGCTAACCGGTACCAATGTACAGGGCACCTTTAACGGTACACTTACCCTGGCAAATGGCAGCGGGGCATTTGTAAAAAAAGTAACGAACGGTAAGTTTAATATTGACTTTAGATGATTTAATGGTTAAAGCCTGAAGATTTTTGAGAAGCTAAACATCCTGATTGTGAACAGGTCTCTGCTCTATACCTGTCTTGGCGCTGACGTACGGAAACAGGTTTCCCCGTTTTCCCAACAATAATGTGCCAAAACGCAACGCCGGCAAAAATGTTTATATTTGAAAGCATTGTTTCGCCAAAACAGCCCTTTATGAAAAAAACACTCCTTTACCTTTTTGCTTTCATCTCATTAGGCCTGCATAGCTGCAATGGCAATAACCAGGCACAGCACATTATATTTGACACGTTAGCCGCTAATGATTTCAATTTTGCTGCAGATTCATCTTTCAGCATACCGCAGGGTGAAGCCTGGAATCAACGCCGGCATTTGCACGACAGTTGTATGGGCTTCACATTTCCGGCAAATGCGATGTTTATCCGCACAAAAGACACATTCCGTTTAGGCACTGTTGTAAACAGGAAAACAATGAAGGTGGTAACGCAGGGCGACCTGCGGAAATTTGTAAAGCGAATGTCAATCAGGATGTTCAATGTCATTACAAAACCGTGTTACGAAAGAATACCCGTTACTGTTAACGTAAATGATTTTTTTGGCAGAAGTATCGCTGTTGATATGCCTGGTGCAACGGAAGGCGAAAACCGGGAGGTAAACAGCATAATAAAAAACTCGGTCAGCAACGGAATTGAAATAGGGGCGTGGTTTACTGTTGAATTGCCCGGTACGGTACCCGCTATTTTAGACACTACAAAAGATGCAGCACTACTTGCCTATAAAACACTTTTGCTTGATAGTAATAATATTATTTTAACCAGGGCGGCAAGTATGACCGATATAACTTTTTTCATTACCACCCGGCAGCCACTAAGCCGTGGCTTAAAAGACCTGTTGCAAACAAAACCTTATGCCCGGGTACAAAAGGCCGACTTTGGGGCGCAGTTATTTTTTATAGATGATAACAATTTGCAGCTAACCTTTAATGGCCTGTTCCAGGTGATGGGGCAGTTTATGAGGTGCAGGGAAGAATAAAAACCCGGCTAAATTGTATAATAAAATGTGCTGGCAATGTAGCTTTACAAAAAAAGGTATGCTGCTTATAACCCAATTAGTTTACGTAAAGCAAGGCCAGGAGGAGGTATTTCACCAATTTGAAAACATCGCTATACCGACCATTTTAAAATATAACGGGCGGCTGTTGCTTAGGGTGCGGCCAACAGATAACAGTTTTATTGAACACCATATTGACAAACCATACGAAATACATTTGGTGGAGTTTGACACTGAACAAGATTTTGTAAACTTTATGC
>JABDGS010000031.1:3332-20838 GCA_013285915.1 Bacteroidota bacterium | reverse complement strand
GATGAAGAACGAAAGAAGTTTTTGCATTTAAAAGAGCAATCCATACAATCGGTTGTGCTGATAAAAGGGGAGAAGTTGTAACAAGAAAAAGCTGTGGAAAAATTTAACAGATCCTTGAAAATAATAATTTAGACTGAGTTGAATAAACTTGCTATATTTGTAACTGAAAATCAGTTGCATATTTGGTTTTCAACTGATTTTTTAAAATTAAAATGACTAAAAATGATTTACCATGGAAAATTTTGAGATAAACAAAATTAATTACTTTGTTAAATGGCGAAAATTGATAAATTGATCGAAAGATTGTTATCCGAACCAATGGATTTTACCTGGGATGAATTACAGAAAGTATTATCTCATTTCGGGTATGAGGAATTAAAACGGGGAAAGACAGGTGGTTCCAGAAGAAAATTTGCTGATGAACAAAAACATATCATCAGTCTCCATAAACCACACCCCGGTAATATTTTGAAAAGGTACCAGGTGGAAGACGTGGTATCTTCTTTAAAAGAAAAAGGAAAGATATAGAATGAATGACATCTTGCAATACAAGGATTATTTTGCCACTGTTCATTACAGTGCTGCAGATGAGGTATTTTACGGTAGATTGGTTGGTATTAACGATGTAGTAAGTTTTGAAGGTACTACAGTAAAAGAATTAAAAAGGGCATTCCATGAAGCTGTAGACGACTATCTTGAAACTTGCGTTGAGTTAGGAAAGGAACCGGAAAAGGTTTATAAGGGAAGTTTCAATGTCAGAATTCCATCCGAACTTCACCGGAAAGCTGCTATTGTTTCCGCAATAAAAGATATGTCATTAAATGATTTCGTGCGGTATGCGATTGATTTTACGCTAAACCAATCAGACGAAGTGCGAACGATAAAGTCGACAATTTTTTTAATCGTGTTATTAATGCCCGCTTTACTAGCGGGCTTTTTTTTATGACTACTGTTGAGAAGATGTATTTCACCCATTTATTATTCCCGGATAATAAACACCTTTTACGGGACAGCCTTCAGCCGCCAGTTTACCCCAAACAACTTGTAAAGATCTCCCAAATCCTGTCCACCCAATCTTCATGCTCAGGTTTCATAAGGCAACTGCGCAGGCAGGTTACATATTCTTCATCTTTTTCTATGGCATTCCAGTGTTTGGGTAATAAGCGCACCGGGTAATTAAGCAACGCAAGGTGCAGGTTTTTTGTGGCTGCTTTTTCAAATAACTCTTTTGATGCTTTATTAATGGCGCTTATCAATGGCTGTTTTTGCGCCCAGATAACAATATCAATTTCCGGTTGCTGTAAGGCAATAAATCTTTTATCAGCCATTACTTTATTATACAATTGAATGGCTGCATTGTGGCAACTATCCATTTTTTTTGAAAATGCTTCACCCTTTTGCAACGGGAATAGTTTTTGCGTAGCCCATAGGCCCACGGCGGCTGCCCCGGCACGCGAACACTCCAATGAAATTTCGCCCAAATGCAGCTCGGTGCTACTAAAATATGTGTAGGGTGAATCGTGTTTATAAAACCTGCCCATAGCAGGGTCTTTAAACAAAATACAACCACAGCCATAAGGTTGCAGGCCATGCTTATGCGGGTCAACCACAATACTATCAGCCTGCTGCATCAAGGCATATTTATTTAATGTTGCTTCGGGTAAATTATCAGCCAGCCTGAAATAGCCACCATACGCAGCATCAAGATGAATTCTGAAAGGGTATTTTTTTTGCAGTTCCAGTATTTCGGGCAGCGGGTCAACTGAGCCTATACCTGTTGTGCCCATGGTAACCACAACGGTACCAATATTGCCTTTCTTTAACTGTGTTTCCAGTTTTTTTACATCCATTTCGCCTGTTTTTGTGCAGGCAATTTTTTGAAACTGCAGGCCCAGCACATGTGAAATGCGTTCGTGTGTATAATGCGCCAGCTCAGACGCTGCAATCTTTCTCTTCGGGTGAATATTGCCTGCAACCCACAACGCTTCAAGATTGGCAAATGTGCCGCTGCTTGTTAAGTGGCCCAGGTGCTGTTTCCAACCATACATTAACGCTATTTCGGCAACGGCCTCCTTTTCCATAGCGCTGCTGGCCCTGCCGCCGTCAAGTGCATGGTTGTTGGGGTTGATCCACATAGCCAGCATATACGCAAGCCTCGCTACTTCATGAGGTGGTTTCAGCATTTGCCCCGCATATAATGGGTGGTGGTAAGGAAAATTATCCTGCATTTTTTCTGCTACCTGTAATAAAATCTCTTCTGCTTCAGCCGGTATTTGCTGTTCAAATGCAGACAGCTCAGCAAAGCCTTCTGATAATTTATCCAGCGCTTTTTGCAGCACTGTTAATGATTGTTTGTTGTACATGGATAGCAGTTAATTTTTGGCTTGCAACATTACTTAATTTTATGTTGCAGGCAATATAAAAATGAATCGATAAGATTGATTGAGGTCGGTTGGGGAAAGGCTTCCGGACGCTATTATTTCCTTTCCCTGAAGGGACCAAAACCGGCCTAATTTACAAGCGGTAGCAGCCGCCAATAATTTTCCTTAACTTTAATTGTCCAAAACTACTCGTCACATGAAGAAGTCTATAATGCAGCAATGTATTGCCATATTGCTGTTTCCCGCTATTGCGATAGCCAAAACACCGGGACCAGGAGACCCCATTCAACCAAAAATATTAAATGCAATTAATTTATTTTACCAGGCTTTTCCGTTGGAGAAAATACACCTGCAGTTTAATAAAAATGGGTATGCCCCCGGTGAAGATATTTGGTTTAAAAGCTACCTGCTTCCTTTTCATGATACCACCTATACATCCATTAGTAAGATTGAATATGTTGAGTTGATCGACATGAACAATAACCTTATTAAACGCATTGTGTTGCCTGTTGAAAATGGATCGGCCATTGGGCATTTCAGGCTTGGCACTACTTTTAATGAGGGTGTATATCATGTTCGCGCCTATACAGCATGGATGCTTAATTTCGATTCACTCTTCCTGTTCAACCGCGACATACCCGTTTTTTCAAAAAGCAGGTCAATGCATAGTTTGTTGCCAGCCGGCAAAAACTTCGTGGTTCAATTTTACCCGGAGGGTGGCAACCTTGTTGCGGGCCTCACAAGCCTCGTAGCTTATAAGGCTACAGACGAAAACGGCAACCCTGTTGCGATTGAAGGCAAGCTTATGGATGATAAGGGGAATATAAGGGCGTTGCTGCATACAGGCGCTGATGGAACGGGCAGCTTTAATATGCACCCGGAGGACGGATTTACTTATTCGGCCGTTACAAATTTACCAAATGGCTTAACCAAAACGTTTTCATTGCCCGCTGTTAAAAAAAGCGGTGTGGTTTTACATGTAGTTGATAAGCCTGATTCAGCAGGCAACAGCAGCCTTTATTTTCATATCGCCCGCAGCAAATTTGAAAAAGAATTGTATAACAGCATAACCATTTGCGCGCATACCGATAAGTATAACCAATTGCTGAATATTAATTTTGACCCCAAATATGCCGGCGACTATAATGATACGATCCTGGTAGCTGCAGACCCATTAGCGCTTAAGAATGACGCACAGGGCATTGCGCACATAACTGTTTTTAATGGCGATGGCGAACCGTTGGCCGACAGGATGGTTTTTCTTCACACGGGTAAAAAAAGCATCCCTGCGCTGCAACCCGTAAACATTTCTGCAACAGGTAAAAATGAGTTTACTTTGCTGGTACCTGGTGACGACCAGGGCCAATATTCAGTATCAGTAGTAAATGCAGACGGCTCCGCTGAAACAGCTGATGAAAATAATATACTTACCGACTTTTACTTGCCGGGTTTTCAAAACCAGTCAACACTGTCTCCAGGGTATTTTGAAGATACCTCTGATGAAATGTTCAAAAACCTGAACCTTTTAATGCTGACTAATAAGTGGATTTTTTTTGACTGGCATAAAATGCTGGCCAATAACTTTCCGCATGTTAATTACCTGCCCGAGCAGTCGCTTTTTATAAAAGGCACCGTAACAGTTGATAAGTATGGGAAAAAACAACCCTATGTAGAAAAAAGCATCCCGCTAATGATGAAGAACGACCGGGATTCAATACGCACTTTCTTAAATATACCGGTTGACGCAGACGGTAATTTTATTGAAAACAATCTCTATTTCCACGATACCGCCTCCTTTTACTACCAAAGCAGCGAGCAGAAAAGTAAAAAAGTAGTTACAGTAACATTTGTTAAAACAGAAACCGATTCTGTTTTATCACGTCCTTTTTATTACAGGCCATATAACAGATCAAAATATATTGCAGTAAAGCCGGGCACTGCACCTAACAATTTTGAAGCAGGCGTAAATGATAATGATAGCACCGCTTTAAAAAACGTAACAGTTGTTGCAACAGCTAAAAGCCACCTGGATAGCCTTGATGATGCATACACCTCGGGTTTATTTGCCGGGCGGAAAAATTTTATGCGCACATTTGATCTTTCAGATGATCCGGTTACGGAAGATGACCACACCACCAACGTTTTGCAATACTTACAGGGCAGGGTGCCCGGTTTAACAATAACGGGCGATGTTCAAAATATGCCTGTAATGTATTGGCGGCTTAATAACGGGCTGCTCACGAATAACATAGCCTCTGATCCAATAGCAGCAACAATATTAAATATGCCCATTTTTTTTATTGATGAAAGGCAGGTTAATACCAACGAGTTATTTGGTGGCGGCGCAAGGGAAGAGTTAAGCGCAACAATGCTACAGTTAACAGGTATAAAAGTATCTGATGTGGCTTATATTAAAGTGTATGAGCCAGGCACATTTTATGGTGCTGAAGGTGGTGCGGGGCACGGAGCAATCGCTATTTATTTAAAGAAGGGGTATAAGAACAATCAAAACATGAACTCGCTTGCAAAGCAGGGATTTAGTTATATACCAAACTTTACAGAAAATACTTTTAATAAAATTGATAATCAAACCATCTACTGGAACCCTGATGTGCGCACTAACCCACAAACGCACGCTGCAACTATAAGTTTTACAAATAACACCAGCGCAAAAAAAATGAAAGTTATTGTAGAAGGGATTGACAAAAAGGGTCAACCTGTAAGAATTGAAAAAATATTCAGTCAGCAATAATTTTTTGTCGCGTTCTTAAAATATTTTTAAGCAACTCAAAAATTAAACATCATGCGTTTTTTTTCAGCGATCTTCATAATACTTATTGTAAAGGGAAACTTGTTTGCGCAATCTTCAGCAAAAACTATCGCTTATGGCGATAATAAGGCTGCGGGCCATTATCTGCACACACGGGGTATTAATTTATACTACGAAGTTTACGGCCAGGGCAAACCACTGCTTTTTATACATGGTAATGGTGGGTCAATGAACGCGTTTAGCAACAACATACCAGTTTTTGCAAAAAACTATAAGGTAATAGCTGTTGACAGCCGTGCGCATGGTAAATCTGTTGATACAGGTGATTCATTAACATTTGAACAGATGGTAGATGATTTTAATGCGTTACTTGACAGCCTGCATGAAGACAGTTGCTATGTTATTGGTTGGAGCGATGGCGGTATTAATGGATTACTGCTTGCTATACGGCACCCGGACAAGGTTAAAAAACTTGCGATAACAGGCGCCAACCTTACGCCTGACACACTGGGCCTTATACCATCCTGCTACTACGGCATTGTGCAGGCACATGATGAGCTAAAGAAAAAAACGCAAACACCACAGGTAAAGAATGATCTGAAAATAAATGAGCTTGACCTTTACCAACCCCATATAACGCTTGAGCAACTGCACACCATAAAATGTCCAACGCTTGTTATAGGCGGCGACCACGACCTTATACCCGTGCCCCACACAGTACAGATAGCGCAAAACATTTCAAAGTCTTATTTGTGGATAATACCTGAAAGCGGGCACCCAACGCCTATTGATAAAAAAGACCAATTCAATAAAATTGTCGGCGATTTTTTTGTGCGGCCATATAAACAGATGTAATCGTTGCATGCGTGCCAGGTAACTTGCCCGGCTTGCTGAGCGGATCTAACATAGGTTTCGGGCCTTTCAGGCACAGCACCGCCTAATAAGGTAAATGATATTGCATTTAACCGTAAAAGCTATGTATCTTTAAAAAAAGTGATGCATGCCTTTTTACGGAACCAAAGACCTGGTTCAGTTACTTTTGTTTACTGCGCTTGTAACCCATACTGTAACTGCGCAGATACCCCCTACGTTTCAGCACTACTCAATTGCTGACGGCCTGTCAAATAATTACGTAAGCTGTATTCACAAAGACAAGAAAGGGTTTTTATGGATAGGCACTATGGAAGGCCTTAACCGCTTTGACGGTTACCAGTTTACCCAATATAAATTTAACCCCGCCGATACTGCCAAAAGCCTTACGAGTAATTGGGTTGAAAAAATGTACGAAGATGAAAATGGTATTTTGTGGCTGGGTACCCGTGATGGAGTTTCATCCCTCAATCCTGCAACAGGCCAGATAAAAAGATTTTATTACAAACAAACATTGCATGTACAGGATATTTTACCGGTAAGGGGGACTGCTGATTTTTGGGCCGCTACTGATAAAGGCCTGTTTGTTTTACATACTGCAACCGGTAAGTGGGAGGAGCAGGATATTGTTTACAAAAAGGGCATTTTACTCACGTCAATTGCTGAAGATAAATTTGGCCGGCTTTGGTTAGGTACTTTTTTTGACGGTATTATTATGTATAACCCAAAACAGCATGTATACAAGCAGTTTCTTTTACCATCGCTAACCAACCAACCTGGCCGGGCAAATGCTATAATGGGTGCATCAATAATTGACCGGGATAATAATCTTTGGATGGTATCGTGGTATTCGGGCCTTGTGCGCATTAATATCGCCGATTATAGTTTGACAAAGTTTATTCATGATGATAAAAACCCATACTCAATTGGGGGCAACGGCGGCCTGGATATTAAGGAAAACAGCGATGGTGAAATTTGCATTGCGGGCATCAGCAATGGCTTTTTTATATATGACCCTTCATCGGGGAGATTTGAAAACCACCTGTACGATGATAAAATCAACTTTGCCAATGGGTTAAACGCATCTGCTATTTACAGGGACGACAATGGGGTTTATTGGGTTGGAACAGAAAAGGGTATTACTAAATATGACCCCGACAACACAAAGATCAAAACAACATCATTATTGCTTCATAAAAATGGAGATAATGCCATGGAAATGGCATTTAACGAGGTGTTATCGGTTTTAAAACAAGACGACAGCCTGCTTTGGGTAGGCACACGCACTGGCCTTTATCTTGTTCGTCAACGGGATGTTTTTACCAACAAAGCCTTGCTATTGCCACCGCCTTATATAAAGGGTGCGGTAAACGTATTAGTAAGAGATAAATATGGTAGTATTTGGGCAGGGTGCGATGGTTACTTTGAAGAAATAAAATACGATGTAAAAAAGCATTCGTATTCTTTAAGAAAAATATTGCTGAAAACTACCGGTTCATCAGTTGTTGCTTTATACAACGATGACCTCAGCCTGTGGATGGGAACTTATGGGGGTGGCCTATATAAATATAACCTGGCAACCGAAAAGCTTAATTATTACCTGCCGTCCGTGGGGTTACGCAATCCTTTAGGCGATAACCTCATCTTCTCAATTCTTCCCATTACCAATGGCCGTTTGTTGTTAGCTACAAATAATGAAGGATTATGTACATTTGATACGGCCCGTAATACTTTTACAGATGTAATGCCCGGCAAAAAAATACGGGGCAATAACGCAGACTATTCTTCTATTCTATGGCTGTTCAGGGACAGTAAAAATAATATTTGGATAACAACCCAGTTTGCGGGACTTCTTAAAACCAACGACAGCCTGCAGCATTTTACACAAGTTACCGAAAATGATGGCTTGCCATCATTGCGTGTGGATTATTTAATTGAGGATAGTGTACATAACTTATGGTTTACTTCACCGGGCAGGCTGGTGCTGTATAATACTGACATTTTTAAGATAAAAGTATTTACAAATGCATCAGGTTTAAGTGGAACCAATGAGCTTGGAATGTTATATACACTTGATAAAAATACAATGCTGCTGGCTGAAGACAATACGTTGCACGTGTTTCACCCAAATGAGTTTATTGGTAATAAAAAGCCGCCTGGTGTATATATAACCGGGTGCAAAATATTTGACCACGATATACCCATTACTGGTACTGCGCCGCTTACGTTGCAGTATAATCAAAATTATTTTTCATTTGAGTATGTAGGCATTAACTATTCTCATACGGAATTAACGCGGTATGAGTATATGCTTGTGGGCCTTGATAAAAATTGGCAATATGCGGGCAGAACAAGAACGGTTTCGTATGCAAACCTTTCCGAAGGTACATACACATTTAAGGTACGGGCCTGCAATAGTGAAGGGATATGGAGTGCCGTGCCTGCAACGTTAACAATAATTATAGCGCCGCCGTTTTGGCATCGGTGGTGGTTTTATACAGCAGTGATATTGCTGGCAACTGCTATAGGCTACCTGCTGTACCGCATAAAGTTAAACCAGCTTAAAAAAGAAATAGGTATACGTGATAAAATAGCAAGCGACCTGCATGATGATGTTGGTTCAACTTTAAGCAGTATTCGGTTTTTTACCAACGTGGCTTATGATACCGCCAAAGAAACAGGCGGCACCGCTGTAGAACCTATGATAAAGCGCATTGATGAAGCGAGTGAAAAAATACTGTATTCACTTGATGATATTGTTTGGTCAGTTAACCCAGCTAACGACAGGATGGAGCTGCTGGCCGCGAGAATGACAGAGTTTGCTGCGGAAATGCTGGAAGCAAAAGACATAAAACTGGATTTATGCATTGACCCCGAAATAAATAATATAAAACTCACCCTTGCCAAGCGGCACGATTTTTTTCTTATATACAAAGAAGCAATAAATAACCTGGCAAAATATTCAGGTGCTGATGAAGCTCACATATCATTAAAAAGAGAGAAAAACAAAATGGTGCTTATTGTAACCGATAATGGCCAGGGCTTTGATTTACGAACGGTTGAGCGGGGCAATGGGCTTAATAACATGCAGAAAAGGGCAGACAAAATAAAAGCGCAGCTAAGCATTAGCAGTGTACCTGGCAACGGCACTGCAATTAAACTTTCCTGTACACCTACTTAAATATGTGGTACAATTGGTAATTTAAATTTATGACTTTAGCGGAAACTGATGATTTGGCGGTTAAGATCATTATATATGAGGATAATGCAGACTATGGAGATGCGTTGCGTATATTATTCAGTCATGAGAAAGACATAGAACTGCTTTCACTGTTTACCAACTGCAGTACGGTAAAAGAAGATATTGAGGCGCTTAAGCCCGAGGTAATTTTAATGGATATTGATATGCCGGGCATGAACGGTATTGAAGCCGTTAGAAAAATACGGCAGTTTAATAAGGTGGTTGATATTATAATGGTTACAATATTCGACCGCGACGAGCACATATTTAAAGCACTGCAGGCAGGCGCAACCGGGTACCTTTTAAAAACATCCAGCCCCGATAAAATAAAGGAAAGCATTAAAGAGGTGCACAACGGCGGCGCACCTATGAGCGCCGGTATAGCAAGAAAGGTAATGAGTTTTTTTGCCGGCACAGGCAACACCTCCGCTGAAGCTGATAACCTTTCAATAAGGGAAAAAGAAGTGCTTGGGCTGCTGGT
The DNA here is from genome assembly GCA_013285915.1 of Bacteroidota bacterium. GTDB lineage: Bacteria > Bacteroidota > Bacteroidia > Chitinophagales > Chitinophagaceae > JABDFW01. The sequence goes on along the minus strand of JABDGS010000031.1, from coordinate 11,095 downwards.
AAAGGGCTACAGTTATAAAATGATTGCCGCATCGCTGCATATAAGTATAAACACAGTCAGCTTTCACATAAAAAAAATATACGAGAAACTTCACGTGAACTCAATGAGCGAAGCAGTTGCAAAAGCCATCCAGGGCAACCTGCTTGATTAAATGGTACGCCACCTGTCGGTTTTAGAATGTAGCACTCCATCTTTTATAAAAAATCAAACCATTTCTGCCTGCTACTACCAATTTAGGTAGTTGACCAGCATTATTGTTTTCATAAACTTTGGTAGTCCTTCATAAACAGGCTAACTCTAACTACCACAGGTATGAAAAAAATATTACCCTTTTTTATCTTGTTTGTTTTTATACAGGTCAGCATCCGCGCGCAGGTAGCTATTAACACAGATGGTAGCCGGCCTGATGCCAGCGCTATGCTTGACATAACATCAACCACCAGGGGGGTGCTGGTGCCACGGCTTAATACTGCGCAAATGCAGGCCATACCCTCGCCAAAGCCCGGCCTGTTAGTATATAATACCGATTTTTCTTCATTTGTATATTATAAGGTTGACCCCATTACTGGAAACCCCGGTTGGATAGGATTGGTTACAACTGATGAAACCGCTTTAAAGTTGCCTTATATTGGCGGCGGTACGTTTAACGCCCAGCCGGGCTTTACAATAAACGCAAGCGGCAGCCAGCCGGCGGCGTATTTTGGCAACAGCTATGGCTCAACGGGGCAGGCACTGCATGTTTATGGCGCTAATAATTCAAGCGCTGCTTATTTTGAGGTGGCGCCCGATAGGTTTTCCAACGCCATAAGCACCAGTGGTGGCGTAAGTATTAATGCTGAAGATACCAGTGCAGCCTTAACCGTTGCAGGCTACGCAAACCAAAGCCACCCCCATATTGCCATACATGCACTTAATTCAGATACAGGCTATTTATCTTTCAGGGCGCTAAACCCAACAAATTTTTGGCAGGTAAAAGCGTATAATAATAGCACAAATGCTGACCGGTTAGGTTTTTATAATAGCACAACGGGCAATGTAATGAGCTTAACCGGCGACGGCAGGGTGGGCATAGGTACACAGCAACCCGGCGCTTTGCTGCAGGTTAATGGCATAAGTACCGTAACAGTTCCCCAACTTTTATTGCAGAATAACCAGGACGGTTATGCAAGACTTAGCCTTAAAAACACCAACGGCAATAATTTTTGGAGCATAGCCGGGTACAATAGCCCGCAAGGCACGGCGGGTGATAATTTAAATTTTTACAATGGCACATCAGGAAATATAATGACGCTTACCGGCGACAGTAAAGTGGGCATTGGTACCGCTAACCCCAATGCATCGCTGCAGGTAACATCTATAAGCGATATAAATAACCCTCAATTGTTATTATATAATAATGCTAACGGCTATGCAAGGCTAAGCCTGCAAAATAGCAACAGCCAAAATTACTGGACGATTGCGGGCTATAACAGCGTGCAGGGCGCTGACGAACTTAATTTTTTTAACAGCCAAAGCCAGCAAGGCAATATAATGAGTATTACCAGCGATGGCAAAGTAGGTATTAATACCGCTCAGCCTGTGCAGGCCTTAGATGTAAACGGTAACACAAATGTGCAGGGCGGTATAAATTTTATCGGCCCGCTTTCAATGGGTACTAATGCAGGTGAGACGGGACAGGTATTAACTTCAAACGGGCCGGGCCTTCCGCCACAATGGAAAACTGTTGGCCAGGGGGGCAGCTTATATAATTCAGTGGTAATTAAAACCGTACCGCTTTATTTTCATGATACGCTGCAAGCCCAGGGGGGTAACAAAGAATTGCCTTTTTTGGAGTGGAGTTTTCATTTAGCGGCCCAGGCTAAAGTTTTGATACACGGATTTGTAGAATTTTCGACCGATTATGCTGTTTTGGGTGGCAGCTCAAACGCGGAAGTTGGCATAAATTATAACAACACCCCGGGTGGCTCGCGCTTTTTAGGCGCAATAATACCTAATGGCTACCACGTACCAATTCCTGTTGACCTTGCTTATGATTTCCCCCCGGGGGATTATAGCTTTAAGGTATCTATCAGCTCATTTGGCAGGGACACTTACCTGTATGACGCTAACCTGACCTACCAGTTAATATCACAATAAAGCTAAACACTAAACAAATTGAATTAAAAACGCCAAAGCCATATTATGAAACTTAAATTTTTACTTTTTGTATTCTCATTCTTTATGCTTGCCAGAACATTTGGCCAGGTAGCCATAAACACCGACGGCAGCAGGCCGGATACAAGCGCTATGCTTGATGTAAAGTCAACAAACCGGGGATTGCTAATACCCCGTGTTACCACAGCCCAAATGGTTGGTATACACACCCCGGCAGACGGGTTAATGGTGTATAATACAGACCTTGCCAACTATTTTTTTTATTTAAATAACCCCAACGCACCGGCTGGCTACACCCAGGGCTGGATAGCACTGTCAAACAGCAACAGCAGCAGCGGCGGACTGCAATTGCCTTTTGCGCAAACGGCTAATACCAATGGTACTTCGTTTGCAATCATTAACTCGGCAGCGCACGGCAACACTGCAGATTTTTCCATCAGTAATTTGGCAAGCGATGGTTATGCCCTCAAAGTGGCTACACTTGGCAAAAAAAGCGCAGGGTATTTTATAGGCAATAGCTACGCAAATGCGCTTACTACGGGCATTGGCAATGTGGGTATTGGTATTGACTCCGCTGCGGCCCACATGCACATTTTTGGAGGATCTACGCTGGCATACCCGCAATTAATGTTTGAAACAAATTTGGCAGACTCAAACAATATACTTTTTAAAAATCATGGGCTCGCTAATTTTTGGGCAGTTAAAAGTTACAACAGCCCATACAATTCGCTTGAAAGATTTAATTTTTATAACAGCCGTTATGGCAATGTGCTAAGCCTCGCGGGAGACGGCAGGGTGGGTATAGGCACAGATACTCCTGCAGCGCAACTGCAAATAAACGCTGTAAGCGCAATAAATAAGCCACAGTTGTTACTATTTAACCAAGGTAACGACTACGCCAGGCTAAGCCTGCAAAACAGCAACAGCAGCAATTACTGGACGATTGCAGGCTATAACAGCATGCAGGGCCCTGATGAACTGAATTTTTACAACAGCCAAAGTGTTTACGGCAATGTATTAAGCATAACCAGCGACAGCAAGGTGGGCATAAACACGGCACAGCCTACACAGGCGCTTGACGTAAATGGCAACGCCAATATACAAGGCGGCATTAATTTTATAGGCCCCATGTCAATGGGTGCTAACCCCGGCATTATCGGGCAGGTGCTTACATCTAATGGACCTGGCGTGCAGCCGCAATGGAAAACTGCACCCGGTACCAATATAAATTCAATCTCGTCTAATCTTAATGATAACAACCCTTTTACAACAGATAATGTTGGCTATAATGTTGGGGTAGATACCAGTTTTACACTTTATGTGCCCACTAAGGTGCTTGTAACCGGTATAGTTACGGTGAGCTCACTGCCTGAAACAGGAGGAGTGGGCGCTCAATTAGTGTTGCAAATTACGCTTGATGGCCAAACCAAGGTAACAACGTACGGCTTTGTAGCTAACAGCCGGATTACTACAATGCCTGTAAACCTGCTGCTTAACCTGCCTACCGGCAGCCATACTATAGGGGCAACACTTGTAAAATTCGGGCAAACAGTTTATTTGTCCGATACGCCGGCCGAAAAGGATTGTTACCTTATTTACCAATTTTATTAACAGCAATAACCAATAATAAAACAACTATTCAATAAACCAAAAAACGCAGGCATGGCAGCTTGTTCACACTGCTGCCAGTGTTTTAAAAAACCGGTTATGAAAATAAAATTTTTACTTCTGGCATTACTATCCGTTTCAACCCTAAACACCTTTGCGCAGGTATCCATTAATACAGACGGCGCCAGGCCCGATACCAGCGCTATGCTTGATATAACATCAACCAGCAAAGGCCTGCTTATACCAAGGCTTACGGCCCAGCAGATGTATGGCATAACAACACCTGCTATGGGGTTGCAGGCTTTTAACACTACAGACAGCAGCTTTTATTATTATACCGGCGTAGCGTGGCTTAAGCTTACCGCAGGCGGCTTAACGCTGCCTTACACGGGCGAAATTACACAGTTATCGTCGCCGGCAATTATAAGGTTATATAACTATGCGCCACATGGCGATATACTTGATCTAACTACTGCATCACTGGCAAACGATGGTTACGCTTTAAAAGCAACATCTTCCGGCAAAAAAAGCGCCGCGTATTTTATAGGCAATAGCTACGCTAATGCGCTTACAACAGGTATTGGCAATGTGGGCATTGGTGTAGATTCCGCTGCGGCGCATGTACACATCAAAGGCGGCTCTCTCAGCACTTACCCTCAATTGATGATTGAGAATAATGGGCCTTCAGGGCAGGACACCAGCTTTTTGCTATTTAAAAGCTCAGGCATACCCAACTACTGGGCAATAAAGAGTTATAACAATGGCACCAATGCGAATGAAAGATTTACTTTTTATAATAGCACCTCAGGCAATGTATTAAGCCTTAATGGCGATGGTAAGGTAGGTATTGGCACCAATGCACCAAAAGCAGTATTGCAGGTGAATGGGACGAGCGCCATTAATAACCCCCAACTCTTGCTGAGTAACCTGGGGGATGATTACGCACGCCTTAGCTTTACCAACAACTACAGTAAAGCATTTTGGACGATTGCTGGCTATACAGGAGCACAGGGTGGTGACATATTGAACTTTTATAACAGCCGCAGCCAGCAGGGTAATATAATGAGCATTACGGGCGATGGCAAAGTTGGCATTAATACAACAACACCCACACTGCCGCTTGACGTGCATGGAGGCGTTAATTTTACCGGGCCCTTAACCATTGCAACGAGTGCGGGTACACCCGGCCAGGTGCTAACATCAAACGGGCTTGCCCAACCAAGCTGGAAAACACCACTTAATAACCGCAAAGCTTATGATGATATAGTGATAATTGATTCTATAAAAAACGATCCTTATAATTATTCATCTGACCAGTATATTGTTTTAAAGCGGCCTAACCTTCAGGCTACCCTTCATACTATCTCCGATACATTTAATTTTAGTGTGCAGACAAAAGTAGTTGTGTCGGGGTCAGTGCAGATTGTTGCAAGCGCAATTGACCCCTTGGCAGCTGATAATTTGATTTATTTGGATGTAATGGTTGACTCACGTTATATGCAGTTAGCAACCACAATCATTAAGGAGGGCCAATATGGTTCACTGGCTATGGATTTTGCAGTAGACCTGCCACCAGGGCTTCATCAATTTACATTTTCGGTATATAAAGTTAATTACCCTTCAACCGCTGACGCTTCCATTTCGCAGGAGCATTGTATTTATCACTTTTATCCCAGGGATTAGGATAATTCTATTTAAAACATTTAATTTATTTTATGCAATACAATTTTTTTAAAAACCTGGCAACTGTGTTTGCGGCAGCAATAGTTGCCCTGCCTGCATTGGCCCAGGGCCTGGTTGTTACAGGCGGCAACCTTGTAATGGCAGATACAGGCAAGCTTGTTATTGATAAAGGCCGCTTTACAAACAATGGGAGTTTTATTCCTGCAAAGGGTACTGTATTTTTTACGGGTAATGATGCTAATACATTTATAACATCAACAACACCGCTGGCCTTCCATAATCTTACTATTAGCAAGCAGGCTAATGATGTTACGCTTAATAGCAACGTGTCTCTTGATGGCCTGTTAAAAATGGTTAATGGTAACCTGCAGCTCAATAATTATACGCTTGACCTTGGTGTCGATGTAGGCAGCATCGCCGGCGAAACAGAAACTGCGCATGTTATTGGCAACATCAGTATAAAGAGTAACTTAAATTATCCAACAGCAGCCAATCCCGGTAATATTGGTATTGAAATTACCAGCGCCGCAAACCTTGGTATTACCGAAATAAAGCGTGGCCATGTGCAGCCAATAAGCCCAACAGGCGGCAAAGGTATTTTGCGCTATTACGATATTATACCTGCAAACAATACCGCCTTAAATGCATCAATAAAATTTTATTACCTGGATGATGAACTGGCAGGTATTAATAAAACCGAACTGGCGCTTTTTGAAAGTAATGACAACGGAGGCACATGGATAAAACTTGGTAAAGATGACAGCGACATTGTGCACGACTGGGTATTTAAAACAGGCATAAATACCCTTAACAGGTTTGCGCTGGCCAGCGCTACCCATAATGCGCTGCCATTAACGCTATTGTATTTTGAAGGGCAAAAAATTGGTGGGCAGGATGTTTTATACTGGAGTACGCAAAACGAATTAAATACCAGCCATTTTGATATTGAACGTTCAGGCGACGGCATATCGTTTAAATTGCTTGGTACTGTTGCAAGCAAAGGCAACAACGTTAATACACAGTATTACCAGTTTGCCGATGCCAAACCCATTACTGGAACAAACTATTACCGTTTAAAACAGGTTGACAAAAATGGCCGTTTCACGTATTCAAATGTTGTTACACTTAAGGCGGAAACGTTAAACAAGCTTGTACAGTTGTTCCCTAACCCTGCACGTAATAAGGCGACAGTAATATTTTACAGTGAGAAGGAACAGGACTGCGTAGTAGATTGCTTTGATGCAGCAGGTAAACTTGTAGGCCACCAGTTGGTTCATGTACAGCCGGGGGTTAATAATTTAAACCTTGATGTTAGCAGGTATGCAGCGGGCACATATAGTATTAAGTTTGAAAATATGAATATGCAAACCCTTAAACTATTGAAGCAATAAATGTTTTTTTATTCCTGGGGTAGGGGGTGGCTTTTGCCACTCCCTTTTTTGTTTTTGCTTAACACATCGTTAATCACTGGTTACGGAAACCTAACTCCAACAGCATTTTCAGCAAACCCCCATAGTTTCATTGCTAATACTTCATCCAGCGCATGTGGGGCAATTGTCGCTTTGGTTGGGTAACCCCTGTAGCCGCCCTCATCAGGCTCATATAATTCACCGCCTTTAGCATCTTTGGCAGTAGCTGCATATAACGATGACAATGCGCCCTGCCACGGCTCCATAATACCACCAATACGTTGTACTGCCGCCGTATATGCATCTTCGCTCATGTGGCGGGAAAGAGATGTTTTGTTAGCACCCGGCTGTGCAGCAATAGATGTTACACCATCGCCCGCCGCTTCAATTCTTCTTTGCAATTCAAGCGAAAATAAAATATCCGCCAGCTTGCTTTGGCAGTACATTAGCATAGGTTCATAACTCTTTTCTAAGCGAAGGTTATCAAAATCAATCTTACCGCGGAGGTAAGCCATACTGCTAAGCGTTACTACCCTGCTGCGCGGTGTGATTTTCAGCAATGGGTACAAGTAGCCGGTAAGTGCAAAATGCCCTATAAAATTTACGCCAAACTGCAACTCAAAACCCTCCGCTGTTTTTGATGGGGGTGGTACCATTACGCCCGCGTTGTTCACCAATATATCCAGCATTGCGTGTGTTGCCGTAAATTCTTCCGCAAACTTTTTTACTGATGCAAGACTGCTTAAATCAAGCAATGCTGTTTCAAGTGAACCCGTGCCGCCTCTCAATTGTATTTCTTCTGCCGCCTGTCGCGCATTCGCTGCATCCCGGCATGCAAGTACTACATGAGCGCCTTTTTCATAAAATGCCAAAGTCGTTTCAAAGCCAACACCAGCATTGGCGCCGGTA
>JABDGS010000031.1:0-3322 GCA_013285915.1 Bacteroidota bacterium | reverse complement strand
CATATCATTCTTTGTCCACATAAAATATTTGTTTTATAGGCGCAAAGTTCCCATAACCAACGAGGTAAGCCGCTACAGTTTTGAAACTAAAAAGTATAAAAATCAATCAATTTTTTGTTTTAGCCGGGTTGGCGTATAGCCTGTGTGGGTTTTGAAGAAAGCGGAAAAATGGTTTGGCTCTTTAAACCCAAGACACCATGCAATCTCATTTATTGCCCAATCAGTACTCTTCAGCAAGAGCTTGGCTTCTTCTAAAATGCGGCCATTAATTAACTGGGTGGTTGTTTGCCCCGTGGTTTGTTTAAGGGCTTTGTTAAGGTGATTTACATGCAGGTTAAGCTGGCGGGCAAAATCAACCGGCGTTTTTAACTGTATTACCTGGTTTGTAAGTTCAATGGGAAACTGCCGTTCCAGCAAATCAACAAAAAGCTTCGTAATCCTCCCTGCGGCATTACCCGGCGCTATCGGTTGCCCGGGCTCAGGCTGCATTTTTTGCGCCGTATGCACAACCTCCATCAGCAGCGCCCGGCATAAGTCATATTTAAATGCATAATTGCTGTATAATTCGCTTTGCATTTTTTCAAACAATTGCTGCATGTGCTGTAGTTGTTTACCTTCTAAAAGTATTACGCCGGCGTCAGCGGATTGCAGCACCGTAAAATCTTTAATATCACCCAGGCGGTTAAAAAATGTTTCGGTAAAAATGCAAACAAAGCCGGTATGTTTTTCGGCTACGCGTTCCCAAAAAAATGGTATCATAGGGTTGGTAAATACCAGCACGCTGCCCGGCACATGCACCGTGCGGTTAGCGTAATGTATATTGCTTTCGCCGGTAACAAGGCTGGCTTTGTAAAAGTTGCGGCGGCTGTAAGTAACAGGCTTTTTGTTGGGCAGCATTAAATGCTCTACACGAAAAATATTAAACTGCCCGGCATCCTGCGGCGCGGCATCAACCGGCAGGTTAACTGCTTCATAAAATTTTTGCAATCCCATAAATTCAGCCATGGCACAAAGATAATTTTATACAGTTAATTGATTGATTTTGTGCAAACGGGTTGTATAATCCCACACGCGTTTAATTATTCCTGGCTAAAAGGTCATCCTTTGAAATATCGGGTTGCTGGTGCAAAAAATACATTATTTAACATCTACACCAACAGCGCATGTTTGGCCACCAAGCGGGTGCGGGCCAACTATTTGGGGAGTTAAGCCAAAAGTACCAACGGCTGTGGGTGTGCCGGTACCTTTTAGTGTGATGTCAATATCACCGGTGGTTGTAAAGGTGCCGGTTAAGGAGAACTGCATGCCGTTGATCAGATCTGTTGACACAGTAAAATTGCCAACTTTAACAACGCCCACGCGAATACTTATTGTGTTGGACGCATCCAAAGGCGTACCCGCAGTATAGGAGCCACCGAGTATAGTATGATTGCAGGGGTTGGGGGTACCGAAATCAGATTCAAGCACGTAAGTTGCCAATGGTTCGGGGTTTACTACTGAGAGGTCTAATGAACAGGAGGTACTGTCACCTGCAACATGAAACGAAAGGTTCATAGGCTGACCAGTTTTACCATGGCCGTTTAATGTAACCTGGTGAATGCCGGTTGTGGTAAAGGTGCCGGAAGCGGAAAAACTTATACCATCTAAAGTGTCTGTTGATATTGTGTATGGGCCCGCAGATGCTACATTTACTTGCAGTACAATGGTGTTTGCCGTAGTCAGGTCAGTACCATATATGTAATTGCCATTTACAATTGCGTTTACGCAGGCATCGGGGTCGCCCGCAATTGTATAGCTGGCATACGTTACCGGTTTGCCGGTAACGTTAATGATGAATGAACAGGAAGAAGAATCAGGAGTATTAAAGGCAACATTGCCTGTATCAACCGGCGTACCACTGCCGGTTAAGGTAATAGACTGAGTGCCGGTATCAGTAAAATTGCCGCTGCCCGTAAAATAAATACCATTTGACGAATTGGTGCTTACATTGTACGAGCCTGCCACCGTTACATTTACCTGCAATTGCACAGTATTGGCCTGTGTTAACTGTGTACCGCTATAGTAACTGCCGTTTACAACTGCATTGGTACAAGCGCTGCCAGCACCCAAAAAAGTATATGCTGCAGTAGCAGGCAAACCTTCCCGGCTGTATTCTTTTATGCAGGTTGTAAAAAGAACTACAGCGGTTAGCAAAAGCAGGGTTGTTACTAATAGTGATCTGTTCATATGTATTAAGCTTGTTGACCTGGTTAGCCGGGCAACATAATCGTTTTAAAAACGCAGGTTACAGTTAGTTTGATACGGCAAGTTAATATATTTTGCATTGAAAACAGAGGCGATAATACCCAAATGGTATAACGGCCACTTTAGTGGCTTGCGAACATGGTGGAATTCAGGGTGCGCATAAAAAATGCTAATCGTTCACCCTTACTTTGCCGCCAAGCAAGCCGCCAAAGCCGACACGTACACCAACCTGGCTGCTTTTGCCGTTGAGGTATGAGGCAATAACATCAACCCTGAAAAGTTTAAAGATGTTCTCAACGCCGCCAAAAGCTTCCACGTAGTTGTTGTTGCTGTTTACATAAAACGCATTGCTGCCGGCAACCAGGTACCAATTAAGTTTACGGAACAAAGGGATTTTATTTGTGAGAAGGCCATTAAAATGATGCTCAATATGGCCCACGGCAAAAAAATGCGCGGTAGTAGCATAGGCATAGTAAGGCACCAACTGAAAACTGTTCATGTACTCGCTGGCAAATATTGTTTGGTTGCCATTAAAAAACTGGTAATCCTGCACAGGTACCTGCCTGTTGTTTAAAAAGCCGCCAACATCAAACCGGTAACGCAGGTTACCCAGCAGTTTAAGGTTCATATCGTCAAAAATGGAGAATTTCCACTTGTCAAAATCAACATCACTGCCTGCAATATCCGGGATGCCTTTTTGATAATTAAGCTCAAACGTTGGATATTTTGATCCAATAGGTACTTTGGCCCGTGGAAACTGAATATATCTTTGCCCAGGCTGGTAACTTAATGTGAAACCGGTTATAAATGCCTGGTGGCGGGTAAACTGGCTGTCAAGTATTTCAACAGGGTAGTTTGGTGTGAATTTTTTTGTACTGTATTTGATGAAGGAGTATGTGGTTGTATTACTAAGCGGCAATCTGTCTTCATACAAAACATTGAGGTTATAATGAAAGCCGCTTTCTGTGTTGTTAGTATAATTTATTTCGCTAAAAATATTTTCATACAGCTTCATATAATTGTGATTTAACCACAATGTGTAAAAGCCGTTAACGCCGGGGCCAATAGGGTTGTCTTT
>JABDGS010000030.1:339-36026 GCA_013285915.1 Bacteroidota bacterium | reverse complement strand
GCCGCCTGCCTGCTCAATATCCCAAAACCAGTCACTGTGCGGGCCCGGGTGCGTTTCCCTGCTTTTTGCCCATAATATTCTGCCCAAAGCGCCATTCTTCACGCTTTCGTGTGCTTTTAAAAATTTGGGAGTATATACAAGGTCTTCCAGGTAGCCGTTAAAAATGCCCGCTTCTTCAACAGCCAGTAAAATGCGTTTTGCTTCTTCCGCGTTACGTGCAAGAGGCTTTGTAGTTATAACAGCCTTTTTATGTTTACAACAAAGCATTACCGCTTCTTCGTGTTTATTGTTGGGCAGCGCAATACAAACCACATCCACATCCGCCTGGGCAATAGACTCTTCCATGGTCGTCGTCCAATGGTCGCATTTGTAATCATGCGCAAATTTTTTTGCGCTCTCTTCGCGGCGCGAATAAATGCTTACAATTTTGTCTTTGCTCCTGTAACCCTGAATTGAGTCAGCATAAAAACGCCCGATAAAACCCGAGCCAAGCATTGCAATTTTCATAACTATTAGCCCTTGCGGGCATATTTTGGTGTTAAAGTAATAGTATTGATAGTTTTGTACCCATTCCCGGATTAGCGATCGTTAAGCTGCAGCAGCAATAGCCTTTCTCTCCCTGAAAAATATAATAAAATATACAAGCACTGCGGCTGCAATACCTGCTGGCACAAACCAAATGCTTGTCCAGTTATGTACCGTTGGGCTGGTTGCATACTTATCTACAACAATACCTGATATCCAGGTACCTATCAGCATACCTACCCCGTAAGTAGCAAATGTAAATAACCCTTGGGCCGCACTCTTTATTTTTTCGCCCGCTTTCTTCTCAGTATACATATAACCAGTTACAAAAAAGAAATCATAACACACACCATGCAAAATAATACCTGCATACAGCATCCAGTTATTACTTCCGGTATTACCATAGGCAAAACATACATAACGCAGCATCCATGCTACCATGCCTAATATCAGCATTTTTTTAACGCCAATACTATTGAATAAAAAGGGTATCGCAAGAATAAAAATACCCTCTGATACCTGGCCAAATATCATTTTTCCGGCCGCATTATCCATACCTACTTCATTTAAAAAAGGATTTGCAAAACCGTAATAAAATGATAACGGTATGCAAACCAGAATTGCAGCGATAAAAAATATAACATAGGGTTTGTCTTTAAACAGGACAAACGCATCTGCGCCAAGTGACTTTGATGCTGACACCTCTGCTGCTTTGCCTTTGGGCGGCGTGTTGGGTAAGGCAAAACTAATAAGGCCGTACACGGCAGATACACCAGCAGCAATATAAAACGTAATAGCTGTTTTTTCAATGCTAAGGTAGCCTATAAACAAACCTGCAACAATCCATCCAAGGGTTCCAAACACGCGTATCCAGGGAAATTGTTTGCCAGGGTCAGTCATTTGAGAGAATGCTACGCTGTTACTTAACGCGATAGTTGGCATGTATAACAGTGAGTAAAGTAATATCACAATAATAAAAGGCCAATCGGCTGTCATTTTAGTTGCGAGAAATAATAACGCTGCACCCAGCAGGTGAAACACACCCATGATTTTTTGCGCAGCAAAAAAACGGTCGGCAACCATGCCAACAAAAAACGGTGATATAATTGTTGCCAATGCTAAGGCGCTGAAGGCATACCCAACATGGGTTCCGCTTGAATGAAGATTTTCACCCATATAAGTACCCATGGTTACATACCATGCGCCCCATACAAAATATTGCAAGAACATCATTAATGCCAAACTTATGCCGGTAGTTAGTTTCATTGTTATATGCTTTAAGTTGCGTACGTAAAAATCAACAGGTCGCAAACATTTTTCCGCAAAAGTTATCAATAACCAAAAAATGCAACCGTTAATTAAGGGGCTTGAAAATACAAACAAATTGGCTATTGCGAAATCTTTTTTAAACTCATTATAAAGTGGGTAGCGAAACACCTAACCCTTTACACCGGCCTGCCAAAAAACGCCATAATACAACCACTTATACATTAGTGCAAAAAACAACATTGCACAGTACCTTAAAATGTAAATTTATCAGTGTAATTTTAGCCATTTTAAACAAATTTCTATTTTAAGCATGCACAATGCCGATACTTCCAGGTTCAAAATGGTTTTTGACAGCACCCCGTTAAATGATGGCCTTTATTTTTTTCTCCAGCTTATACACCGCCTTTACCCCGAAGACGCCTTTCATTATGTAATTGCAATGGCCATTAAAGAAAAGAAAACAGACGAGGAAATATACAAGGAGGTGCAAAAAAACCTGCCGGAGATAAAGCCTTTTTTGCAAAAGCTCACTTTTATTGCTCCACAGCAGCGGCGGCTAAAAAAAGAGATGCAAAAGCAAACACTGCAAATATTAAGTGGCGCTGGTGTAATTAACGGCAGTATACAGGTGGGGGGCGCAGGCAACTACCTTAGCGGCATAAAAAAGCAACTACAGCTTAAAGGGAATATTGTTTTTATAGATGATACAGGTAACTCATTAAAAGACATTATACAGGAAAACAACCGTACGCCAAATGAAAGTGTTGACCTTGTTGCCTGTTATACCGGCCTGCACCATTACCCTGAAGAATACCTGGTTGATTTTGTTAATTTTATTGGCCGGGTGTTACGCAAAGGCGGCATGTTTATTATGCGTGAGTACGATGTAAAAACTGCGCCCATGCAAACATTTGTTTCGGTTGTGCACTCGGTAATAAGCATAAGCGAAAATAAATCGTGGGTCATGGATGCAAAAGAATACCGCGTTTTCAGGCCGTTAGAAGAATGGGTAAACATTGTTACTGCCTATGGCTTTGAAGATACCGGCAAAAGAATAACGCAGCATAAAGACCCTACCAATAACACAATGATGGCGTTTAGAAAAATGTAATATTGTTTTTCTCTTAATATTATGCAATTAGAACTGAAGAGATGTGCAAACGCTAAAACTGCAGCGTAAATGCGGTACCCTCACCCACAAGCGATTGCACTGTAATGTTGCCCTTATGCAACATCATAATTTGTTTGCAAAGGCTTAAGCCAATACCACTACCGCTTTTTTTGGTACTAAAGAATGGGATAAATATTTTGTCAAGCAGCTCTTCCGGCATGCCTGGGCCATTGTCTGTTACACGTATGTAAGGCTTTTTGCCAAGCAGTTGCGCGCCGCTGAGCATAATATGGGGGTCTTCAATACCCTTAACTGCCTCAATTGCATTTACCACAAGGTTTATCAACACTTGTTCAAGCAGGTTTATATCAGCCTCGATCATCAGGTCAGGATCCTTCAAAATAACTTCCATTTCAATATTCTTCTGCTCCAGCGTAGGTTCCATCAACTGGTGCAGGCTTTCAAACACATCACGCACATATACCCTGGTGAGGTTAAGCGTAGTTATTTTATTAAGGTTACGGTATGTTTCGGCAAATTTCAGCAAACCCTCGCTACGTCGTTTAATGGTATCAATACCAATTGCAAGGTCTTCCAGCGATTGTGGTTTATCTTTATTTTCAGCGCTTTCCTGCAGCGTTTTCTTTAGTGTATTGGCAAGGGAGGATATTGGTGCAATGCTGTTCATTATTTCATGCGTCATTACGCTTAAAAGCTTTTGCCAGGCTTTTGATTCTGTTTCATCCAACGCCTCATTTACGTTTTGAAAAGCAACCAGCTTGTATATCTTGCCTTCTGTTTGAAAAGCTGTGGCAGACAAAAGCACTTTGGTAATATTCCTTTCAATATGCACAGATGAGATCAGGCTTTCACCCGGTTTTAGCTCAATTAATTGCGCACAAAGTGCACCATCCCTTCTATCAAGAGACTGTATTGTTTTAAGATATGGTATTTGCAACAGCCGCTTTATCGATTCATTCATCCACACCACTTCACCGCTTTCAATTTCGTAAGACAATATGCCCGTATCTACCAGTTCCAGTATTTTTTGCAGGTATTGGTATTGTGTTTCTTTCTCTTTACTTATTACTTTAAAGGTGGTGTTTATGTCATTAAAGCCTTTCCGCAGCCTTTGCAAATCTTGCGGGGCGTGCTTTACATCAAAATGGCGCGAAAAATCACGGTAATGAATACTCTCAACAAACTGCTCCACTTCCTGTTGCGCCTTTTTGTTAAAGCGAAAAAAATCATGCAGTTGATATGCAATAATGGGTACTGCGATTATTTCAAACTGGTATAATTCGTGCACCAGTAAAAAAGCTGCGCCGGTTATAGTACCAAACATCAGCAATACGCGTATGCTAATATTCCAGTCGTAACGTTTAAACATATCTAATCTTACCTCTGCTGCCGTAGTAATTGCCGGCCTGCTTTTATTTGCATAAAGATATTTCTCAATTCCATTCATCGCTCACCTCTCCTCACATTGTTAAAGATATTCTTATTTGTGTTAATGATGATTACATAACCCACAGGCGCTGATTTGCAGGCGGCACCAGCAAACCGCAAGCACATTTTAATAATACCGCTATTATAAAAGAAAACCTGTTTATGGGCAGCTTTGAAGGATAAGCTGCCTGTATTTATAATTTTAAATTTCGTACTTACTTAACCGCCTGTATAATGCCGTTCGGGTTAACCCCAATTCCTTCGCGGCTTTTGTAATATTGCCGTTATATTTTTCAATAACATGCAAAATTGTATTTTTTTCAATAGTGCTAAGTTTCATATCATCATCTTCTATAGTACTAACGGGCACCGTTTCAATGGGCGAAAAAATCAGGTCGCGCGCCTGTAAAACCTCACCGTCGCTCATAATTATGGCGCGTTCTATAGTGTATTGTAGTTCCCGCACATTGCCGGGGTAATGGTATTGCAGTAATTTTTCTTCCGCACCTTCATCAAACCGTAACACTGGCTTCAAATATTTTTCAGCATATACTTTTACAAAATGTCTTGCTAATAACAGTATGTCGTTTGCGCGTTTTCGTAATGGTGGTACGGTTATTTCAACAGTGTTTATACGGTAAATAAGATCTTTTCTAAACCTGTTTTCGTTAGCCAACTCCTGCAGCGGCAGGTTGGTTGCGCAAATAAGCCTTATGTTAATGGGCTGCGGTGTGTTGCTGCCAAGCCTGGTAACCTGCCGGTTTTGCAATACGGTTAGCAGCTTTGCCTGTTGATTAAGGCTTATATTGCCAATTTCATCAAGAAACAATGTGCCCTCATTGGCTGATTCAAACCTGCCCACCCTGTCTTCTTTCGCATCAGTAAAAGCACCCTTCCTGTGCCCGAATAATTCGCTCTCAAAAAGCGTTTCTGTCAACGCGCCCACATCCACTTTTACAAAGGGCTTATTTGCCCTTAACGATTTTTGGTGAATGGCTTTTGCAATTAAATCCTTACCCGTACCATTTTCACCCAATATCAAAATATTTGCATCAGTAGGGGCTATTTTTTGTGTTTTGTAAAAAATATCCTGCATTACATCGCTCTCACCCAGTAGCTCTTTACCAATAATGCTGTCGTTGGCAAAAGCATCTTCCGCCTTTTTGCCGGCATTCTTTTTACGCAGTGCATCTTCAATAATCACCATTAGTTTCTCATTATGCCACGGCTTTACCACAAAATCTGTTGCGCCTTCTTTTAATGAACGTACGGCAAGGTCAATATCGCCGTAGGCGGTTATCATTATTACGGCAATATCCGGTTTTAATTCTTTTATACGCTTAAGCCAATAAATGCCTTCATTACCAGTGTTGATGGATGATTTAAAGTTCATGTCAAGCAGCACAAGGTCAAACTGTTTTGACATTAGCGACGGAATGTTATCAGGATTTTTTTCTGTAACAATTTCTTTCACCTCTGTTTTCAATAGCAGGCGTACGGCTGTTAATACGTCAATATCATCGTCAATGGCGAGAATGCAATATTTCTTAAGGTTCATAGTACTTCATTCAAAGATAATAAACACAGGCAACCATAAACATACCAAGCCTTAAATGTATGATTTTTAATACATTATGCATAAGTACACATACAATACTGTATCAAATGCGAACACTTTTTGTAATAAAAGCGTACAATTAATGCATTTACAAACCGCCTTGCTGGCTGCTTGTGGGCAAATTATTGATTTTTATTGGGTTTTGCGAGGTTTGAAATGGCATTTAGCATTTGAACCCATATTTTTTGGTTGCTATTTGCCTCCAAATTTTTGAAAACGGTAGGTAAAAGAGAGTAGATAATACCGGCCCAGCCGGCTTACGCTTGTTTCAGTAATAGTGCTTGCAGTTATGGCAGTTGAGTACCCGGTGTTTTGATTAAATACATCAAAAGCTGCAAACCTTAGTGTTGCCTTATTATTTTTTAAAAATCTTCTTTCAACATATAGATCTAAAAAATTGGGGTTGGTTACCTGTACCGTGTAGCCGTAGTTAATGTTTTTGCTGTATTCATAGCTAAACGTCCAGTCCTTAAAAAAGTAGATTTTTCCACTGATGCCAAAAGTTAGCGTGCGGATATTGGCCGATATGTTTGTGAAGTTGTTATTAATTGAATTATTTGTTTTACTAATAGCATAACCGGCAAGTATTTGCGCATCTATCACGTCTGGAATATCTACCCTAAATCTTACGGTTGGGGTGAATATTATGTTTTTCGCCGTATTCTTTAACGTGGTTTGGGTATAGGTTAAGGAATCGATGCTGGTTAAATAACCAATGTTATTATTATAAGTAACTGAGCCGTTCAATATAAGCGTATAACGCCGGTTGTGCCAGGGTTTTGCAAAGCTTGCAAACGCTGATGCAGTATAAAAACCATTTGCATTTTTATATTGTGTTAGGTAAGTGTTTTGCAGTGCGGGGTTAGGCAAATATTTGTGTGGGTAGCTTATAGTATTGCTAACAACCTGGTTTTGTATTTGTGAGAAAGACAGGTTTGTAAAAAGCGTATTGCCTGTGGCAAAATCAAACTTGTTGTAGCGCACAGAAAAATTATTGGTGAACTGTGGTTGAAGGTTTGGATTGCCTTGTACAGGGTACAGCGCATTGGAAAAATCAATAACGGGCTGCAATTGGTTAAATGATGGCTGGCTGCTAAAGCCGCTATAATTTAGACTTAGCGTTTTATTGCGCTGAAAATTAAATACAAGGTGGCCTATTGGTATAATGTTTATAGCACTTGCATGTGTTTGCAGCGTTAGTAATGGTGAATTACCATGCAATGTTGAAGGTTCAACACCAATGCCAATAGTGTAATTAAATACTTTTTTTACATATCTGTAGTTTAAGCCAAAACGGTTTGTGGTAAATGTATAATTGTACCTGTTGCTTAAGGCACTGTCAATTGTAACTGAATGATTTAAAGAGTCAGGCACAGTGGTTTGTTTATCGTTATTGGTTATGGAGCGGTTAAACGCATAATTAAATTCAAGATATTTAAACTCGCCAAGCGGCTCAAGATATGATAGTGTAATGCCATAGTTTGTGCTGTGGCTGTAAGTGTTTATCATTTGTACAGATGGCGCACTTAACGTGCCTGTTATATAACTAAATACTGGGTTTTGGTATTGCCTTGTTGTAACACTGTTAGCAGTAACATTAATACTCAGGTTGCGCCCCTGTCTGCTAAACCGGTGATTATACAATGCTGTAATGCCATAATTGGGCGAATACAATGTACCATATAAATTACTGGTGTATTCGGTTATATTATCTTTTTGGTGCTGGTTAACATCCTGCAAGGCATTTGTAGTAACGCCAGAATAAGAAAATGCGGGGGTTACTTTAAGATAATTAATTGTATCAGGTTTATACTCAAGATTCCAGTTAAGGCGGTGGTTTATATTCCTGTTTGTTTCGTTGCTATTTTCGTTGACAAAGCCTGGGTTCGATAACAATGTATTTTGCTGCACGGTAACACTTTTTGTAACTACGGTGTTATCTGAGAAACTATAACTGCCATATATTGAAACAGCTTTACTCCATTGGTCGCGGTAATTAAAGCCTGCTGCATGGGCATTAGTAATGCCGTTTTGTGTTGCTGCCTGGCTGGTAAAATTGCCACCACCCACATTTCCTTTTCCACTCATGGCGGCGTCAAGGTTTAATTTTTTGGTGGTAATTGGATCGCTCGTGGCGGGTGTACCAAATGAGAAGGTATTAACGTTAGTATTATTAATGTTACCGAGCAAAGCAAATTGCTGGTTGCCGTTAAACTTAAATGCATTTACCAGGCCGATATACCTGTTGTCATTGCTAATACCAGGTTTCTCAGGCGCAGCATCAGCGCCATCGCCCGCAGTAACCTGCCCGGTGTAACCATGATTCCTGTCTGGCCGTATGGTAATATTCATGATCTTATCCGGCTCGCCGGTTTTAACACCTGTAAGGTTTGCCTGGTCGCCATAATCGTCAATCATTTGCACATTCTCCACAATATCAGCAGGCAGGTTGCGGGTAGCTGTTTTTACATCGCCGCCAAAAAAATCTTTGCCGTTAACGCGTACCTTGGTAACCTGTTTGCCCTGCGCTGTAACATTTCCGTTAATATCAACATCAACACCAGGCATCTTTTTTAACGCATCTTCAAGCGGTGCATTCTGCCTCACTTTAAATGCGTTTACATTGTATGTTACGGTATCTTCTTTTATCATTACCGGGTTTGCGGCAACAACGGTAACCGGGTTTAGTGTATTAAACTGCGCACCTAACTGTATAACGCCAAGTGAAACAATTGTTGAATCACTTTTTAATTTATAATGCCTTACCAGCGTAACAAAGCCATTTGCTGAAATTGTGAGAGTAATACGGGGTGTTGTTACCAATTTAAAGAAAAAGCTGCCATCTGCGCGGGCCGGGGTAAACAGGCTGTCGCCGTTGTCTTCTGTAAGTTTTATGGTAGCACCCGGCAAAGAGGCACCTGCTGAGTCTTTCACTATACCTGTTACTGCCTTGCCAGTTTGGGCATTTGCGATAATTGAAGAAGATAGCATGCAAAAAAGTGAAAGCTGTAAAAATTTTCTCATTGCTTAATAAGGTTTATATTCAGGTAACGGCACACGCGTTTTTGTTGCATTATTTTTCACGCTTAATTGTCGTTTAAAAAAAATTTCAAAAACCAACGCAAATCGTGCAACGTTTTTCGGTGTGTTGTTACTTATTTAATAACAAACTAAAATTGCAGGTATAACTGGCAGAATTATTTACTATAAGCGAGGCTACTTTAATTGAACGGTGCAAAAAAGGGGACATTAAAAGCTATGAACTGTTGTACAACAGGTATAGTAACGCTATGTACCATACCTGCATGCGGTTGGTTATGAACAAAAGAGATGCTGAAGATATATTGCAGGATGCTTTTTTGGAGGCGTTTACCAATCTTAATAGTCTTAAAAACACCAATGCATTTGCAGGTTGGATGAAAAGAATAGTTATAAACAAGAGCATTAACTTTAATACGCGTGTAAAAGATAACTGGCTTGATATTGAGGTGGCAGAGGTTTATAATGTGCGGGAGGAAGATGCCATTGATGAAAAAGTTTTTAGCGATAAGATTGAAGCTATTGCTGAAGCGATAAACACCCTGCCTGCTAAACACAGGATTGTGATTAACCTGCATGTGTTTGAGAAATTGGCGTTTGAAGACATCGCAGCCATAATGCAGGTGCCTTCAGCTACTATAAGAAGCCAGTATTTACGCGCGAGACAAAAAGTATTGACCATGATAACCAAATAAAATAACATGGAAAATGATTTTGAAAAATATATTGATGATAACCGGGGTAAGCTGGAGAAGGGCGCCCCACCGCCCGAAATTTGGCAAAGGTTGAAGGAACAGCTAATTGAGCATCATAATGAAAAGCCTGGTGCAGCAAAGCCGTGGATGAAATGGGTAGTAGCTGCAAGCCTGCTCTTGCTTGCAGGAGCGGCATCGTTGCTTTTTATTACCCGGCAAGCCCGTACGACGACCCTGGGTGTTTCGCAAGGGCAACAAACTGCGGCCACAAACACAACACGGCGCAGTGATAGTTCGGTAACAGAAAATTATGCAGCAATTGATACGCCAATAGAGAAGGCACATCCTGTTGAAGTGGATTATTCGCAATCAATCGTCAACTACCAGGCAGCTGTTAAAACAAAGGAAAAACAAATAATTGTATTGCAAAAAACAGACCCAGAGCTATACAAAGATTTTAAAAAAGCAATTGATGACCTGGACGAAATTGTTGCTGATTTACAAGCAAGGGTGCCTGGCAGCATTGACAAAGAACGGATATTACGATCTATTATTGAAAACCTGCAGATGCAGGAAACAATTCTTAACAGCCAGTTACAGGTATTAAAAAATATACAACCACCAAACAACCATGCCGGTAAAAAGACTTATGATGAAATTTAGCCTGCTTATTTGGTTTGGCAGTGTGAGTATCCTCGCTACCGCACAGCAGGATAGCCTGGGTATTGTTATGACTAAAAAGATAACAAAAACATTTGATGCCGTAGGCAGGAAGAAACTAAGCATTGATAATGCCTATGGGGACGTTGAAGTAAGAACATGGAATAGAAAGAACGTTTTGATAAATATTACTGTAATTGCAACGGCAAAAACCAGCACGGATGCAAAAAACTTGCTTACGCGCATTGTGATAGTTGAAGGCCAGAGTGACAACGCTATAACATGTCGCACAAATATTGGGGGAACAGATTCTTTACCGGCAAAAATTAAACCGCAGCCGGTAAATGAAAAATGCACTATAAACTATATCATTTATATGCCCGGCACCCTCGCACTTAAAATAAAAAATCAATTCGGTAACATTAAAATGGGTGATTACCCGGGTGGCCTTGAGATTAATGAAAGCTTTGGCGATTTTACGGCAGGCATTTTAAGCACCGCAACACTTACCGCAGCTTTAGGTAGCATACATATTAAAAAAATTTTTGAGGGCGAGGTGCGGGGTAAGGGATTTGGGTTTATTAAAATTGATACTATAGCCGGAAATGTTGGCTGCGGCCTTTCCGCCGGAAAAATGCTGGATATTGGGTTTATAAATGGCCACTACAATTTTATGCTTAAATCCGATAATATTGGGTTGGTAAATGTGCGGCTACCCAAAAACTTTGGGGCTAATATTACTGCCACCGGTGTTTTTTCAACCTTTGAAAACAAATCTTCTTTTACGTTAAATACTATACAACCTTCAAAGCCATCAAGGCCAAAAGATATATCAACAATAAAACCACCTATAGCTGACACAAGTAAAATAAAATTATTTGACAAGAAAAAACTTGAACTAAACTTTCTAAAAAAAACCACTGAGTACAAGGGCACTGCTGGTGATGGGGGCGCTGTGTTAACAATCGGGGTATCCTTTAGTAAGGTAACCTTAACCAATTAGGGCGCATGCTTTGCATTATTTGCGTAATTGAAATATTCAACACCAAACAAACCCCTGGTAAAGTTTACAGCTACCGTATCTTTTATTTTATGTCTTTTAGTTTGTGAAGAAATTATATCATTGTCGTCAGTAAATATTTGCCTGCTCGCAATGCTGTAATATATGGGAAGGCCGATGGTGTCTCCGTTCAAATGTGTAATTACAAAATGCTTTTGAATTTGGCCTGTAGAAAATTGCCTGTTTACAAATAGCCCTATGTTGCCAAAAATGCCGTGAAGGAAAAAAGCGGCTATAGAAAATCTAACGATTATTATTAACAGATAAAGAACTGCATGTTGCCATGAGTCTACATGTTTTCGAAATATAATGAGCATTAAACACGCGATAACGACCGAAAGAATAACTAAGGCAATATTGCTCCATTTTGTAATTATCTTAGCATCTTCATGCAAGTAATATTTACTATCAGCATTACCAAAAAATACAAGTAATAAGATCAACACAGCCCAAAACATGATTTTTCGCCTGTATTTTTTAAGCCATGCTAAAAAAGGTTTAGGTTGTTGCATAAAGTTGTGTAAATATTCTTATGCTAATATAATGCATTTCTGCCGCGGTTTGGATTGCCTAAAATTCTTTACTCCAGCAATATACATTCATAATTCCCCGCTTTTAAAATATCGATAATCCCGCAGGTTGGAATATCGTGCCCTTCTACCCGTAAAATTTTGTCGCAATCTTTAAGGTCAAAGTTTATTTTATACGCGGGAAAGCATCCTTTTAGCCGTTGTATTACCAGCTTTGCCTCTCTAACCTTTTGAACATTTGTTTTAAATACTTCTACCATTACGGTGTTGTTTATAAAGAGGCATTCAGCTTAGCTTATCCATTTTTTTCAGTATTGCCTGCTTATCTGCCTGTGTTTTGGCAAGCGTTATGGCTTGTGTAAAATGCCGCTTGGCCTTTATATTATCCTTGCCTGTATATAACTCGCCCAGCAGGGTAAAATAAAAGTGATTTTCTGTTAGCTGCAATTTTTCTGCTTCAATAATGGCATCCTCTTTACTGTTTGCTTTTGCAAGAGCATAAGTTCGGTTAAGTGCTGCAACCGGCGAATATTCAATTTGCAGCAGCCTATTATAAAATTGTAAAATATTTTCCCATTTCTCTTTTGTGTCTTCCTTCTGGGTGTTCCAGTATGCTATGCCGGCTTCCAGGTGATATTTTGAAAGAACTTTACCACTTGCCGCATTATGCAAAAAGTATGCCCCTTTGCTTATTAGATCTGTATTCCAGAGGGTGGTATCCTGCTCTTCATATAAAATTATCTCTCCCTGTTCATTCAGCCTTGCATCAAACCGCGATGCATGAAAGCACATTAGCGACAGCAGCGCATTTACCTGCGGCTTATTGGTAGCCTTATTTTCAACAAGCATTGTGCAGAGGCGCATAGCCTCAAAGCAAAGCTCCCTGCGCAATATTTTATCCTTGCTGGTTGAATAATAACCTTCATTAAACAAAAGGTAAATTGTTCTTAGTACCGGCTCCAAACGGTTATCAATATCAGTCTCAGCGGGCAGCTCAATACTAATTTTTTCTTCCCGTAGTTTCTCTTTCGCTCTAAACAGGCGCTTATTAATGGTCTCTTTGTTACTAAGAAATGCGGTGGCAATTTCTTCAATGCCAAACCCGCAAAGTATGCGCAACTGCAGCCCTATTTGGGCTTCCTGCGGCAACGCTGGGTGGCACACAGCAAACATCATTGCCAGCTGGCTGTCGTTTATGTTTTGCGGGCTTAAATCAACATCGGCCATCGGCTCAGCGTCATCAGCGTTTCTTATTGCTGGTGCAATTTTTTTATCAAAAATAGTTTTGCGCTGTAAAAAATTCTTTGCCTTATTTTTCGCTACGTTATACAGCCATGCCGTTGGATTTTTAGGCAGGCCTTCAATGCCCCAGCTTTGTGTAGCCGTTAAAAAAGTTTCACTGGCAATGTCTTCGGCAATTTCAATTTGTGCAAAGCCAAAATGCTTACATAATACTGATACTATTTTCCTGTATTCAGTCCTGAATAAATGTGGTATCAGTTCATCATCATCCATAATGTAAACTCAATAGCAACTATAAACTTCTTCAACCTGTCAACCGTCAGCTATAAACTGCCCACTAATTATTGGGTATCATGCATCACCACCCTTCTTACTTCAACCGTGTTGCCCACGCCACCTAAAATAGGGCTTGTTGCTGCAATACTGGTTGCATCATCAAGATCATTTGCGCGAATTATTATAAACCCCGCCAGCGATTCTTTCAGCTCTGCAAAAGGCCCGTCTGTTATTATGCCATTGTGCCTGCAAACCCTGCCCTCGGTTGAAAGCCCCTTACCGCCAACAAATTTATTTTGAGCAGCAATACCACCCACCCAATCGCGGTATAGTTTCATATACACTTGCATCTGTTCCGGACTTGGTTGCGCTTCTTTGGTTAAAATATCTAACCGCATCAGCAATAAATATTCTTCCATATTGTGTTATTTTTTTTAATTGCCTGCTGGCAATAAATTAGCGTATAAGTATCTGTTACGAAAGAATCTACCTATTTCTTCCGGCATCGATCAATCAGCCAGCCGCACCATACATCTCAAATCCTTTTCATTAAAATACCACTCAACACAGTACCCCTGGGGGTCTATGTTGGGGTGCGAAAGCATTTGTTGAAATGTATTGCCAATAGCAGGCAGATCCTTCATAAAATCAGTTATTACCTTGCAAATGTATTTGCCTTTTTTTAGCACAAGCGTATCGCATCCAAACTTCTCACCTTCACCTTCATACTTTTCTTCCACTGCAGCGCGGTAGGTTATAATGCCATTTTCGGGGCGTGATAACCCAAAATATTTTCTTTCTCCGGTAAGCGGCACCAGCGAGTGAATTTTTTTATGCGCTTCCATAACACCTGCTGGAAATGATGTTGCTGTAACGTAAAATACCTTTATGTCGTTGTCAAATATTGTTGTCTCCATACTGCTGTGTTTGTTAAAGTTATTTTATTATACAAACTTAAAAATCAGGCGGTGTATTACGCAAGGCGCAAAACGACAATTTGCGGGGGCGATTGGGACAATCCTTTAGTCGTGCGCCACCCTGTAATTCAGCGTAATAACGCCGCTTTTAAATGCCTGGGTACTTACAAGCTCCAGGTTAAGCCTTCCGACAATGCCCTTCAAAAGGCTTGTCCCGTCACCGATGGCTACGGGGTGTATTGACAAGCTGTATTCGTCAATAAGCCCCGTATTTGCAAGCTGTGTTATTATGCTGCCGCTGCCAAGTACCGTCATGTCCTTGCCGGGTTGCTGTTTAAGTTTTCGCACCTCCTCAATCATATTGTTTTTTATTATTGTTGTCGGCCCCCAATCAGCTTTATCAAGCGTTCTTGAAAATACAATCTTTTCCGCCTTATTTATTTCTGCGGCCATCACAGGGTTATGCTGCAGCGCCATGGGCGACGGCCAAAAGCCTGCCATCATTTGGTAAGTAATACGGCCAAACAGCAGCAGGTGTTGTTTTTTGGCGTTTTCAATGGCAAACTTGTTTTCTTCCTCATCCCCGCGCTTGGCCCAGCTTATGTCTCCATTAAGGCCTTTAAAATACCCGTTTAGCGATACAAAATTGAATACCGTTAACTTTCTCATAGTAAAATCTTTTTGTGTCCTGCTTGTGCAGAACCGTTATTAAATATAGTTATTACACACTTATATCAAGTGGGGGGAAACTTATTGGACAAAGCGGAGAAGATTTTTTTTACCCTGCTATATTATTGCTGATGAGCGGCGCTTGCATAGCACAGTTTGGCAATATCAATGCCGGTCATTTTCCTGGCAAATTACCCCAACAACCAATAACTTTATAACTATAAAATTTGACCATGAAACTCGAAAGCCTCATCCCCATCCTCTATAGTTCCGATATACAAAAAAGCTTTGTGTATTATACCGAAAAGCTTGGCTTTGAAAAGAAATGGGATTGGGGTACCCCGCCAGATTTTGGCGCCGTTGGGAAAGATAATGTAGACATATTTTTTTGCCTGCGTAACCAGGGCAACCCAGGCTCATGGCTTTGCATTAACCTTGACAATGTGGACGAATATTATGAAGAAATAAAAGCACGTGGCGCAACTATTCTTTCTCCGCCCGGCGATAAAGAATGGTTTATGCGTGAAATGCTTGTTGCAGACCCCGACGGTAATATTATACGTTTTGGCCACAACATCAGCTGCGACTAACGCAACATTTTAATCATTTCCAAAAAAGATAAACCCCGGCATTTTCACACCGGGGTTTAATGCATATATCACGCATACATATCTCTCTATCTTATAGCTCCGGGCCACCGCCACCACCTCCGCCCCCGTCATTACGCCTGCCACCGCCGTTAGGGAAGCCCATGCCGTTACGCCTGCCTTGTTGTTGCTGGTTGCCTGCAAAATTGCGCAGGTTGTATGTAAATGTTAAAAGAAAATATCGTGTGAGCGTTTTTGTTTGGATATCCTGCACATAGTTTTCAGTAGCTGAACGTTGTATAGACACATTCTGGTTCAACAGGTCAAATACAGTCAGCCGCAATTCACCCGCTTTATTTTTAAGAAATTGTTTTGCAAAACCCACGTTAAGCAATGGTACGCTGGTGTTATAACCCTGCGAGCGGCCACCATAATAAGTGTAACTAAAATCAGGCGAAAAAATCCAGCCACTTTTTGAATACCATGTAAAATCAGTTGACAGTATCAATGAAAAATAATCAAGATTGCTGCCAGTGCTTTGTGAGTACTTGGTAATGTTATAGGTAGGCTGCGCTGAAAAATTCATATCAAAATTATTCTTCAGGTTAGTGGTCCATTTAATTGCCTCGCCAAAAACGTAGTTTGTGGTAAAATTAGGACTGCCTGTGTTTAAATGCTGTACAGACCCTATGGTATCAAACAGGCTTACACCCCTGCTGTCGCTGATATTGGTAGTAAAGTTTATGTTTGATTTTGGTTTCTTTAACGGGAATCCATAGTTAAAAAATGCAGACAGGCTATATGTGCCGTTAAGGTTAACCGGGCGTATACTATCTACACCGGTAAGAACATTGGTTATTGTGCTGTTAACAATATTGTTGCTTACAAAGTTTGCATTTATAGACGCAAACATGTTGTGATAGTTTACATTGTTAAACGACAATAACAATAACCTGAACGAATTGGTAAATGATTGTTTTAATAACGGGTTACCAATTTTTATATTCAATGGGTCACTGTTGTCAATCACGGGTTGTAATTGTTGCGCTGTTGGCTGGCTGGTGCGGCCGTTATAGTTAAACCTTAATGTTGTTGACCTTGAAAACTTGTAGAAGAAGTTTGCCGAAGGATAGATATTGGTATAATGCTGGGTAACCTCAATGTTCTTGCTGGTGTTATCGCTTGTTAAATTACCAAATTGCAAGCCCGAGCCAATGCTAAAATTCAGCTTCTCGTTTTGAAAACGATAGCTTAGTGTACCACGGTTTGAATTGTAGTTATTTTCGTATGTATTGGTAAGCAGGCTATCGGGGTGAATATATGTTTTTGATGCACTGTCGTAATCAAAAGTGTACCTGTTTGCAACACTCTTGTTGTATGAATAGTTATAGTTAAACTCAAGAATTGAGTGCTTGCCTAACGGCTCAGTATATGATGCGGTTACACCTAAACTTTGGGTATTGGAATTTGTTGTGTAATGCTGGTTAATAAGGCTTGCTGAATCGGTTCCTTTTAAATGATAAAAACTTGAAGAGTAGTTATTACCGCTGCCATCGTTTGAATTACCGCCAAAATTAAGGCTTAAAGAAAATGTTCTGCCCCTTTTTGCAAATTTGTGCCTGAACAAAACATCTGCGGTGCCATTATACCCATGATTGCTGGTATTGGTGGTTGCGGTTGAGTTGCTGATGGGTATTGATGTGCCCCTTGTGGTACTGGTTGTTGATGCTGACGAGCCATTGCTTTGCTGCACGCTTGCATTTGGCCTTATAACCATTGAATTTGAAGAATCAAACTGGGTTTCAATGTTAAGGTTCATCCTTTGGTTAATATTCCTGTTTCTTGATGAAATATCCTGGTTATTAAAAATAGATGAATCGTTCTTAATAAAATTTTCCGTGTTGCTTTTCTGATCTTTTTCCGTAAGCAGGTTATTATAAAAATAGCTGCCTGCTATATCTGTATTCTTACCCCATTTATCCCTGTAATTAAGGCCGGACGCTAAAGTGGTAGTTATACCATTGTTATTGGTTGAAAAGCCGCTACCGCCGCCTCCCCCCCCTGTACCTGCCCTATTGCCCCCTGCACCACCAAAATTGCCCCCGGCACCACCGCCAAGGCCACCTGCATAACCACCACGGCCGCCGCCACCTCCTCCGCCACCGCCGTTGCCACCACCTAAAATATCCTGGACACTAAAATTTTGTTTGTTGGTATTATTAGCCTGGCCTATATAAGTTATTTGCTGGTCGCCTTTAAACCTGCTTACGTTGCCTGCTTCATCAAACAAGCCTTTATTGCCGTCACCACCTTCGCCACCACCCAGTATAAACCTGCCAAAATAACCAGTGCGCATATTTTGTTTGGTAACAATATTTATTGTTTTAACGCGGTTGCCGTCATCAAAGCCGGTAAACTTACTCTGGTCGCTCAGGTCATCAAACACCTGTATTTTATCAATAACATCACTTGGCAGGTTTTGCGTGGCAAGTTTTGGGTCATCGCCAAAAAAACGTTTGCCGTTTACCAATACACGCTGCACGCTTTCACCTTGTGCTTTTACATTACCCTGTTTATCTACGTCAACACCGGGTAACTTTTGCAAAAGGTCTTGTGCAGTTGCATTGGGCTTTACGTTAAACATAGATGCGTTATATTCCGTAGTATCCTGTTTAATAATAATAGGTGGGGCCTGCACGGTAACACCTGCAAGGGTATTTGCATGCAACTGCATGTAAATGGTGCCGGCATTTAACGCAAGGCTGTCTTTTGTAACAGTAAATGGTTGAAACCTTGTATCATAACCGTTAAAAACTATTTGCAGGTTATATTTCCCAATAGGTATGTTCCTTAATGTAAAACGGCCTGCACTGTCAGTTAAAGTTTGTGTAACAATGCTTGCATTGGCTGCCATAACACTTATGGATGCCTGTTGCAATACCTGGTGGGAGGTAGTGTCAGCAAGACGGCCTTTAAGTACTCCTCTCAAATTTCTCGTGCTGTCCTGGGCATGCGTGCCGGTTACAATTGCCAGCATACCCAGCAGGAAGACTATGTAAAATTTTTTCATAAATGCCCCTTATTTTGTTTGCTTTGAGGCAGCAGGACTGTAAACCTACATACAATTTATGTGCTGCAAAATAATGTATCGGCAAGCTGTTTAATTAAATAGGTAACGCATTCTAACATATTGTAAAATAATGTTAATGGGCGGTTTTTTCCGGTAAAATAATTTAAAAAATAAAATAAGCGGCGCTTTCTTTACACAATACCGGCTGTAATTTCTCCCGCTTCAGATACAAATTATCAAAGCTCGAATGGATTTTTCCCAAATGGGCCTTTGATTAGTTTTTCCTGAGAACACCCACACCTGCGTCCTGTTAAAGCTTCATTATTTTAATATTTCTAAAATAAATAGGTGCGCCTGCATGCTTGCCCTGTAAACCTATGTGCCCGTGCAGCGGCAAAACGGCCATAGGGGTACTAAGCCAGCTTGGTATTGATGTGCCATCCGGGTTAGTTTTGGCAGAGGTATATAAACTCATATCGCAAACATTAACCAGTTCTCCATTTAATACTATCCATATTTTTTTGCCTATGCATGTTATAGTGTAGTGGTTCCATTCACCAGCTTTTTTTACGGTACGTTTTGTTACAGCCTGGTGGCCAAACACAGCGGCACATTGCCATGTAGCAGGCGCCTTGCCCCATTCTTCAGAATAGTCATCGGCTATCTGCAGCTCAACCGAATGCGGTATCCATTCTTCTGTATCAGTTGCATGCACTATCACGCCACTGTTGGTACCGTAAGCATTTTTAAATTCAAGATCAAGTACAAAATCATCATATTCGTCTTTGCTCCATATACATTCATCTTTTGACGCTGTAAGAACGCCATCACCAACAGTCCAAATGCCGGCGGGGTAAATAGCATTGCCCAGGCCTGCTGTAAAAAGCGTTCCCCATTTTTTGCCTGAAGTACCGGGGTGAGTAGTGTACGCCTTTTTAGAAGTAGAACATCCGGCAACAACCAGCAACGCTGCAATTGCAACAAAAATTTTTCTCATGATGTAATGTAGTTGAGGCGCTAAGGTAAGGGAGTTTGTTATTTGCAGGTATACATTATGGCAGGCGGGTTATAAACTCCGGCGGAACTGCAGTAGTTAACCATACCCCGTTATCTGACAAATAAAAATTGTGTGCCTTTAAAAACATCTGCCCGGCGTTTATTATAAGAATTACTGCTTTCCCACGGCGCTCCGCCACTTTTGTGGCTGTCGCAATATCATTGGTTAAATGTACGTGGTGCCTTTTCATTTTCTGCAGGCCATCTTTTAAAATGAACGGCATAAATTTCTTAATTGTGCCGTGGTACAAAAATTTGGGTGGCTGCTGTGGCGCATATTCCAGTTGCACGCTTACAGAATGCCCCTGGTTGGCCCTTATTTTTGTTTCATCACTATTAAATGCAAAACGTTGCTTTTCATTTGTCGCCACGACATACTTTAAAATATCTATATTAATGTTTTCGCCTTTTTCTACAAGGCGTTGCAATAAAATTGAAACGTCGGTCCAACCATTCTCATCCAGGTGAATATTTAAATCCACGGGTTTATGCCTTAGCGCGAAACTTAACAATTTACTTATTCTTGTAATATCCTGTTTCAATATCATTGCGGCTTTGGTATGCAAATTAATCTTTTCAGTATTTTTTCAAATGGTAACATTAAATACACAAAAAAGTGCAACCTTTAAGCATACCAAACTTTATCTATATGGACGCAACAACAAACTCCCTTAACTGGTTTGAAATTCCCGCAGCAGATATTAACCGCGCTAAAACATTTTATGAAACTATTTTTGGTTTTACAATGGATACACAGGAAATGATGGGAATGAAGATGGCTTTTTTCCCTTCTGAACCAGGTAATGGCAAAGCTTCAGGCGGCCTATGCGAAAGCCCTTACCACAAACCAAGCCAGGATGGCAGTATTATTTATCTTAACGCCAACCCGAACTTAGATACAGTGATAGAAAAGATTGAAGGTGCAGGTGGCCATATTGCAATGCCCAAAATGAAGATCTCAGACGAAATTGGCTACATGGCATTTTTTATAGATTCAGAAGGAAACCGCGTAGCTCTTCATTCACAGGAATAACCCGCTGCTAAAG
Source organism: Bacteroidota bacterium (assembly GCA_013285915.1). GTDB lineage: Bacteria > Bacteroidota > Bacteroidia > Chitinophagales > Chitinophagaceae > JABDFW01. The sequence goes on along the minus strand of JABDGS010000030.1, from coordinate 15,207 downwards.
GTTATTGCCCCAACCGCTATGTATAATAATATATGTGGCGGTTTTTTTATTTTTTTTGAAAAGATATAATAAAATAATCACCCCAATTTCTCCACGGCCATTGGGTTTTATGTTTGTTTTCAAAAGCCATTAATTTTTTGTAAAGAGACGGTCGTTTTATAGGAAAGTTTTCAAAATAAGATGGTGGAACAGTCGAGCATAAACCTTCTACACCTAACAGGGTAAAATCTTTTTTTAGCAGTTGTATAATGTAAGATGGTTTGTAATACCAGCATAGAAATTTTACACCCTCAACATTGGCTAATACACCGTTGCGGCTATTAAATCTGCGAAATGCATTCTTAAAATTACCCCGTAGTGCAAGCAGTGTTTCCCACAGGCAAAACGGCGGCATAATAACCATTGTTACTATGCCTTTGGGTTTTAACAAACCTGCAAAACTCTGCAATACTTTATCCAGTTCGCCAGTACAATTAAGCCCGGCAAAATTTGAGAATATTAGATCATAAGGCCCTTTATTCTGTAATTGTGCAAGCTGTGTAAACGAACATAGTTCTGTGGTGATGCTATTCTCAAGGCTAGCATGGTTTACTTTTTGTTGTAGCTGTAGCTGCATGCCCGTTGAAATATCTGTAGCATGAACATTATGACCTTTTTTGGCAAAGTAAACAGCATCATCACCTGTGCCTGCATTTAGTTCAAGTATGCAGCTATTGGTGGGTAAAAATCTTTCAATGAGGCTTCTCACCCTATCTCTCTTATATTGAATGATTGGGTTGGAGGAGTACAACGCGTCAAAGATGGAAGACTGTTTAGAAAATGCCTCTGCGGCCTTGCCCTCATTAGTAGTATATGCCGATGAACCGCTCATGCTTTTTCAAGTATTGCAAGTTTACGTTTGGCGAAATAGGCGGCTGGGGCATGGTATAAAAGCGATACTATCTTCCTTATGTTTTCTATGTTTAATGTGGATGGTTGTGTAAACATTCTCTTTAATGTATGCATGGCAACATGCAGCCTGAATGTTTTATGTACATACCTGTGCAACTGTTTGTAAAATGCAGGCTGGTAGGTGTTGTGAAACATCAACTGTAATTCATCTGAATCTGTCCAGTTTGTTTTTTCTTTCAGATCGGCTTTTACTTTCTCAAAAAATTTAGTGCCCGGCAAAGGATATGAAACCGATATACCAATATTATGTGGTAACAGTTTGTTTATCATCGCTATTGTTTTATCAATATCCTCTTTTGTTTCGCCCAAATAACCAAACTGTATAAAGAAGGATGGTTTTATATTGTATTTTTTAAGCAGCCTCGTTGCTTCGGCTATCTGCTCAATATTAGTGCCCTTATCCATGGCATCCAATATTTTTTGTGATCCGCTTTCTGCCCCCATCCAAACATCATCACAACCGGCGCGGGAAAGATCTTGTATGTTATTTTCCTCCAGTAACAGATCAGCCCTTGCTTGTATCTTAAATTTAAATGATAATTCTTCCTGTTGCACCAAATCTGCAAAACGCTTTACCCATCCCGGCTTCAATCCAAAAATATCATCGCAAAACCAAATATGGTCAAATTTAAATGCAGCTTTAAGCAACTTAATCTCTGCTATCACTTTTTCAGGCGAGCGGCTGTTATAGCGGTTGCCATAAATGGGTTTGGCACACCAGTTACATTTAAAAGGGCAACCTCGGGTAGTGGCCATGTTAATACTGAAATACCCCGAGCTGTATAACCACATTTCCCTGTAGGGCTTCATGTCTATAATATCCCACGCCGGCAATGGTAACGCGTCAAGGTCTTTCATTACACTGCGTGGCTTTGTTTTAACTACCTGCCCCTGTTCTTGATACGCCAGCCCCTCAATTGCTGAAAAATCAGTATTTTTTTTGCTAATAGCATTAACCAGCTGCAACAGTGTTTGTTCCGCTTCACCAATTATTATGAAGTCAGCACCCTGCTCTAGATATTTTTTGTAATGATCTGTTGAATCTGAGCTTGATATTATTACAACACACCCGCGTTCCTTTGCAAGCTTTATCATAGTAAAAGCTGCCTCACGCATATTGGTAAGGCACATTTTAGTAAGGTAGTTAAAGCCATCATCATACAGCACAAAAAAATCAGGTTTTCGGTCTTCAAGTTCTTTTACAACCGTGTTGGGATTATTTACAAACATGGTATCGAACAGGGACACATTATACCCGTTTTCGCGCATTACAGCTGCGGCGTACAGCGTGCCCAGCGGCGCATAAGGCTGACCTGTGACCCATTGCTTGGTATCCAGCTTTAAGAAATATGAATGCGAAAAAAGAATGTTTTGCATGCCATTTAATTTAAGATATAGCTGTGCGCGGTGATAAGTTAAGATAACAAACGCACTTTACACAGGTATCGTTTGTTTGCATATTTAGCCCCCGCCTGAATTGGATTGCCTTGTTGCTGTTTATAATATTTTCAAATGAATCATTTTTAATGTTGCCAAAAGCTTCATGAAAAAAACAGGGCCTTACTGTACCATCTGCTTCAACAACGGCAGAAACCCAGGGAGCATTGCATTTTTTAAAAGGAAATTCAGCCAGCTCCTGCAATGCTGCATAATACTGGTATATTTTTCTAATTTTGTCCGGTGATTCAGCAATAAACCTGGTGTCAAAATCGGCAGCATATTTTTCAATAAGCTCTCCAATTATTTTTTGGAAAGCTGGTAATTCTTCTTTCCCGATTACTATATCGCCCTGCCTTGCCGCATCCCATAAAACCTCACGGTTAAAAGCATGGCTGCTTACATCAGCAGGTAAAAAACTTATTTGGTGTAACCCTAGTTCTTTGGCCGCATCAATAATACCTGGCCATTGCAAATAATTTAGCTTGTGTATAACCGTGCGTCCTGTTATTTTGTAATTTGGGTTTATTGCCCTTACTGCCCCCACGCCTTCTTTTAGTTTTTCATAAGCGCCGTTAATATTACGTATATTGTCGTGCAGGGCTTCATCGCCATCCAACGATACAATTACATCGTTTACAAACTGTACCAATTGGGAGGCATGTTTTTTAAGCAACAAACCTGTTGAAAGCAGGCTTATTTTTATATGATGCTTCTGCAATATCTCACAAAGCCTGAAAAAGTTTTGATTGAGTAATGCCTCACCGCCCGACATTAATACCTGCTGTGTACCTAATTTTTTAAATGTTTTTAATATGGGGTTGATATCATTTTCGGTGAGCTGCTTCAGATTTTTATTGTCCTTCCATATATCACACATTACACACCTACAGTTACAGGCGCTGTGTGGCATAAGAATGACAAGCGGCAACGCTGATATTCTGCCCGTTTGCAACGTTCTGTAACGTTTAATGGTATGTATAACGGGCTGATCAAACATGCTGCTGCATTTTTTCAATCTTAAAAATATAATTCATTTCCCATGCCTTTCTTTTACTGCTCATTAATGCCAGCCGATAGTTAAATTGTGCCGCTATGCTCATTATCAATTTCAAGTCACATTCATCATTTAAAATCATATATACTTCTGAACTTTTACCTAAATAGCCACCTATAGTTTTAAAAAGATTGATAAAATAGCCACTGTTCTCACCACAATACCATGCATAATCTGCATCTGTTACAGGGCTTTTTTTGTAGTAGGGCGGATTAATGGCAACAATATCAAACTGTTGCTGGGGTATATCGCTGAACAGGTCAGACTTTATAACCTGCAGGGCAACATTGTTGCGTTGCTGGTTTTTGTGTAAAAACTCAACTGCAATGCTGTTTATATCTGTAGCCGTTACAATAGCACCCTTTTTTGCAGCGCTAAAAGCAATAAGGCCGCTGCCAGCACCAAGCTCAAGAAAGCGCTTTTGGCTTATTTGCAACCCTTCAATAAACTGTAATAAAAACTTTGTGCTGAAGAAGAATGCGGGGTGAAATACCTGCGGAGGTATTCTTAAACTAATGCCTTTATAGTTATAAGTTCTTTCCCTGGAAAGATATGCACCTACCAACGGTTGCAATGTTTTGCCTGTTATATATTTAATTGCATTCTTCAAACTATAATTGCATTTTAAAATCCTTCAATTTCAGGTTGCCTGTACTTCCACAAAATCTGTAACACTTTTAGCTCATAAGGCATCCAGTAAAAATTTGTTTTGTAGCGCAGGTACGATACTGCCCGCATAAGGTTACGCTTTATTTTGCTCAACCTTATATCAGATACGGTTGGGTAATAACTGTTAAGCACTGTTTCAAAATCTTTTATTTTGGTTATCATTTCAGGTGTAAGCCATGGTGTAAGCGGATTTTTACGCAAATCAAAATTTTCCCATGCAGGGCTTATCCAGTCCTCCAGTGTTTCGGGAAACCTGAAACCTGATGCAAGCACTTTATTATACATGTCAGAGCCTTCTGTAGGCACGGGGCTGTACGTATAAATAATAATTTCTGTTTTGGGGTTTATCTGTTTTATCTCTTTAATAAAGGCAATATCAAAGTCAATCTGCTTCATTACCTCTTCTTCTGTATCTGCCGGCGTACCCAATACAAATGAATACTCGGGTATAATATCAAACTTAGCCATGCGTGCGGCAAACTGTTTTATTTGTGCGCCAGTTTGTGTGCCACCTTTATCCATTTTTTTCAATATGGCATCATTGCCGGTTTCTGCACCAAAAAAAATCATCTTGCAGCCTGATCTCCGCATCAGTTCCAGCGATTCATCCGAGTATTTATTCAGCGTATCAATCCTTCCTTCGCCCCACCAAACCATATTTTGGTTCATAACAAGCTTGGCAAAGGCCACTGTTCTTTTTTCTGATACAAAAAAATTGTTGTCGTGAAATTCTATCGCATTGCCGCCATATTTTTCTTTCAGGTACATAATGTCCTTAAAAATATTTTCGGCGCTTTTACCTGTCCACCGTGCATTGTAAATAGGAACTACTGCGCAGAATGAGCATTTAAAAGGGCAACCCATACTGCTATGGTAAGCAATGGTTTTTGTGCCAAGATATGTTTTGCCAAGGTAACGGCGCAAAGGGTAAAAATTGTTTAGCTTCTCATAAGGTAATGCGGGCAGTGCATCCTGGTCGTACAGTTCATCTTTACGGGTTTTTATTAGTTGCCCGTTATGCAGGTATATAAGATTGCTTATAAGTTCATAAGGCTTGTTATTTTCAAGCGCATCAATCAATGCGGGAAAACACTTGTCGCCAGGGCCGTTTACAATAAAATCTACGTAGCCGGATGTTAATACGGTGTTAGGTTGATTTGAAGGAAAATAGCCGCCCCAAATGATTTTTACACCGGGAAAAGCGTGTCTTATTTTTTTTGATATGGGCACAGCCTGTTTTAGTTGCGGCCCTGGCATACAGGTGCATCCAAAATATTTAAATTCCCCGGTGGCCAGGTATTGCAATATTTTTTCTTCCGGGTCTGTTTCCAAATTACCGTCAACCATTACATACTCATACAAACCCTCAATAGCCGCAGCTATTGAAAGAATGGAATTTGGTATGCGCGGTTTGTACCTCGCGCTGCGTGGATTAAATAAAATTATCCGTTGCATGCTTTATTGATTGTTGCTAAGGATTAAATATAATTATACTGCTGCCTGCTAAGATAAACTTGTTTTAAGCCTTAGCAGTTGCTAATTAAATTAAAAAGTTTATTAAATGTTGGCTACCACGCTGGCCGTTATACAGTTACATGGGCAGAGATGGTTTGGTGTTTTCTTTTGTAATAAACTTCTTTCTTATAAAAAGATTCAATGGTTCCTCATAAAAAACAAATATAGCAATGCTTATAAACCATGTTACCACGCATGTTAAAACGGAGCAAACCACATAATAACTGCCAAAATAAGGCAGTAAATAAGGCATTGCCAGGCTGTAAATAATAATGGTGTGAAGCAGGTAAAACGTATAAGAGCTTCTGCCGAGTATGCCGGGCCATTTTGCTGATAAAATACGCGATGCCATGCTGTTCTCGCACATAAGGCCGTAATACAAAATGGCTATTGGCACAGGGATAAGAAAGTTATTGATGATTATGATTTTTGTTGTATCTGGTGGCGGGTACGCATAAACATAGCCCATAGCGATTATTAAGGCTGCCACCCCTGCAGCTCCAGTCAATGTCCACCTTAACCCTTTTATCTTTATGATCCCTTTCTGCTCCTTTTTTATCATAATAAGCGCCAGGTAAACACCAGCATAAAACTCGGCAAAATGCCCAAAAAAAGTAGTGGAGAATACAAAAGCGGCGTTTCTGAATATTGGAATGTCTGGTCGGGCTATTAACAAAGCCAAGCTAAGTAAGACGCTTGCAAATATGAAAGAGGTAAGGAAATTGAACCTTTTGATGAAGAAAATAATAAACGGCGCAAGAAAATAAAAGCACTCTTCAACGGTAAGGCTCCAGCTTGGCGGAATAATAAAATCATTCTCGTTATTAACAAAAGCGTGGGTAAGGGTATAGTTTTTTATTAAAAGCCATAGCCTGAAATCGTGCCTTAGCAATACCGCCACCGTTAATAGTAAAAAATAAACGGGGTAAATACGTGCAAAACGGTTTAAAAAATAGGTGCGCATATTCTTACCCGGCTGTTCAATTTTATTATAGTACAGCCGCACAATTAAAAAACCGCTCAGCACAAAAAAGAAAGCCAGTACATTTATGCGAATGTGAGAATTGGGAGAGAAGGGAAAATGGTCAAAGAAAACAATCATTGCACCCATGGCCCTTATGCCCGTTAATGCAGGATAGCGCTCATTACCCGTTTTTATTTTTGAAATAAAGGACATTTGCCTATAAATAACGGCATATATTACTAAAAAGCAGCTTTTGTAACTGAGAATTTATGGTGAGCAGGTGGCGCTATTAGGCAGGTAATTGAATACAGGCTGCGTACCTTTGCAGAATAACATTCTATTTATTGTTTGATATTGAACACATAACCCACCCCATTATTTTGTTTGACGGCGTATGCAACCTTTGCAGCGCCAGCGTGCAGTTTATTATTAGGCACGATAAAAAGCGACAGTTTAGGTTTGCCAGCCTGCAGTCACCATTCGGGCAATATGTGCTTAGCCATTTTAACCTGCCGCTTACGGAGTTGAACTCCTTTATTCTGTTGGAAAATAATGCCATCTATACGCGGTCAACCGGAGCGTTAAAAGCTGCCAAAAAACTGGATGGCCTATATGGTTGGTTGTATGCTTTTGTTATTGTGCCGCCATTTATACGCAATGCAGTGTACAATATAATTGCCCGTAACCGCTATATATGGCTTGGTAAAAAAGATGCCTGCTGGTTGCCTACACCACAGCTAAAGGAGCTGTTTTGGGATGACGGGCCTAAGTAAAACGTTTTAGAGGCTTTTGTTTTATGTGCCTTACTCTTAAAACAACAATACCATTTTTGTGTGAGAAATAGATATAATGGGGAAATTTCCTCGGCTTGCAGCGCCTCACATTTTGATTTATAAACGTGAAAATTAATGGATTTTTTTGCGCCCTGTTCAACACTGCGGCCACTTCTTTAAAAAATTCGCTGCCTAACCCTTCCTGTTGTTGCTCGTACCAATACCTGATTGACCTAAGGTCAACGATTGCTTTTTGGGTTAGACTAAAAGCTCCTTCAATCATCTTTTAGGAGTTGAAAACTCTTTCATAAAGTCATTCCAGCTTACTACATCTTGCGGGTTTTTAAGATACTCCTGTAACCGTTCCTCCAAAATTTGTAATTCTTCTTCAGTATCTTCTTCCTCATAATCTTCGGAAATACCTTCGTTATGGTCTTCTTCCTCAATTGTTCCTTCAATTAAATCAATAATTGCCCGTTTTTTTGCGCCAGGCAATTTTTTAATCGCTTCTAAGTTTATCAACTGCAGTATATCTTCTGCCACCTCGTCCATAAAAACTATTTGCTATAAAGATACAAAAAGAAACAGTATTCAAGGCCTACCCAAACACCGCCTCCATTTCATCCACAGTTGCAGTAGTGTCAAAAAAGCTTACCAGCTTTCTTATTACTTCTTCAACAATAGCGTCAGGGCAGCTTGCGCCGCTGGTAATCAATATGTTAACCGGCCTCTTATTGGGTAAAAAACTATTGGTGATAGTTTCTTCTTTCGTACGCCAGTTACAATGCATTATACTGTTTGGAGAGAGTATTTTATCAGCCGAATTTATAAAATGGCTGGGCAGTTTTTGCTCGCATAATTCAACCAGGTGGCTGGTATTGCTGCTGTTATAGCCGCCTACAATAATGGCAAGGTCGGCAGGTATATCAAGCATGCCGGTAACAGCGCTTTGGTTATCGTTGGTTGCGTAACACAATGTATCGCGGGTATCGGCAAAACGGCTTTGTATTGATGCTTCTGTCAGGCCGTAATGCTGCTTAATAACATCCTTTAAATATTCAGCAATGGCCTGCGTATCGGTAGCTAATTGCGTGGTTTGGTTTACCACCCCAATACGCTGAAGGTGTTGGGCAACGTCAAAGCCCTGGCTATACCTGCCTTTAAATTCAGTGTAAAACTGTTCAGGCGCCTTTTCGCCTGTTATGTATTTAGCCAGTTCAACGGTTTCAGCCATGTCATTTACAACCACTGTAGGCGTATGGCTGGATGCATGCGAGAACGTGGCCCGGGTTTCCTCATGTTTGGGTTTACCATGCACCACAATACTGTATCCTTTTTGGGCTACCTGCTCACTGCGGTTCCACACCTTCTCTACAAAAGGACAGGTGGTATTGTATTTTTCAGTGTGTATGCCTTTGCTGTTCAATAGCTTTTCAATCTCCAGCGTGGTGCCAAAAGCGGGTATTATCACTATATCATCTGCCGTAAGTTCTTCAAAATCAATCACCTGCTTACCGTAGGTATCCTGTAAAAATCGCACGCCCCTTGCCTGCAGATCGGCATTTACCTGCGGGTTATGTATCATCTCACTTAGCAAAAAAATGCGTTTGCCTTCATTTTCGTCAATGGTTCTAAAAGCTATTTCAATGGCATTCTCTACACCATAACAAAAGCCAAAATGCCGGGCCAGGTTAATTTGCAGGGGGCCAAAATCAAGCAGGGTGGGGGTAAAGTCTTTTTTAAGTTTGTCCTGCAGGCGGCGCTTATTCTTTACGGCGCTTATCAGGTTGCTGCGGTATATATTCGGAACATCAAATTGCTTCATACACTAAATAACAGCCACAAAGGTACAAAACTGCGGGCGGTATTAGCCAAATTTGCCAACCTGTCAGCCCGAAACCCTTTGGTACTGTGTTTGATTGGGGGTAGGGCTATAAGAAGTTTTGTGTTCTGGATTTTATGTTTTGCGTCCCAAGACATAGAACTAAAACATAAAACTTCCAACGTTTAAACTATTCAAACATTCAAATCAATAAACCATGCAAACAGGACAGATTCGTGTTCAAACCGAGAACATCTTTCCTATCATCAAGAAATTTTTGTACAGCGACCATGAAATTTTTCTGCGCGAGCTGGTAAGCAACGCGGTTGATGCCACCCAAAAGTTAAAAACCCTTTCATCTCTTGGCGAAGCCAAAGGCGAACTGGGAGAGTTACGAATTGACATTGTGTTGAACGAAAAAGAGAAAACGCTAAGCATTATAGACCGCGGCGTCGGCATGACAGAACATGAAGTTGACAAGTATATTAACCAGGTTGCGTTTAGCGGTGCCGAAGAATTTTTAAATAAATATAAAGACGCCAATATAATCGGCCACTTTGGCTTAGGTTTTTACAGTGCCTTTATGGTGAGCGAAAGGGTAGAAATATACACCAAGAGCTTTAAGGACGAAAATGCTGTTTACTGGAGTTGCGATGGCAGCCCGGAGTTTCAGCTTTACCAGATTGATAAAAGCGACCGCGGCACAAGAATAGTGTTGCACATAAATGACGATAGCAAGGAATTTTTAGAAGGGCACCGCATAAAAGGTATACTGGAAAAATTCTGCCGCTTTTTGCCCGTACAAATATATTTCACAGAAGAAGGCAAGGAAAAAGAGGGTGATGAGAAAAAAGACGAGAAAGAAGAAAAACCTATTAATAACACTTCACCTATTTGGGTAAAGAAGCCTTCTGAATTAACAACGGAAGATTACCAGGATTTTTACAAAGAGCTTTATCCCTATGGGGAAACGCCGCTGTTTTGGATACACTTGAATGTTGATTATCCATTTAATCTTACAGGAGTATTATACTTCCCAAAAATTAAGCAGAGCTACGAGATACAAAAGGATAAGATACAATTATACAGCAACCAGGTATTTGTTACCGATGAGGTAAAAGATATTGTGCCTGAATTTTTAATGTTGCTGCATGGCGTAATTGACAGCCCCGATATACCACTTAATGTTAGCCGCAGCTATTTACAGGGTGACCCGAATGTAAAAAAAATAAATGCACACATTACCAAAAAGGTAGCCGATAAGCTGGAAGAAATATTCAGGAACGACAGAAAATCGCTTGAGGAAAAATGGGAGAGCCTTGGCCTGTTTGTTAAGTACGGTATGATGACGGATGACAAATTTTTAGAAAAGGCCAACAAGTTTTTAATAATGGAAGATGCTGCACCTGCTGAAGGTGAGCCCAAATTTTATACTCAGGAAGAATACAAGCTGGCAACAGAAACCCTGCAAAAAAATAAAGACGGCAAACAGGTAATTATTTATACTACTAACCCTGTACAGCAGGATGCTTATATAAGGGCTTGTGCTGCCAAAGGCTACAAGGTGCTGAAGATGGAAACGCTTGTTGATGCCGCCTTTATTAATAACATGGAAATGAAATGGCAGAATGTACATTTTGTTCGTGTTGATGCCGAACTTGTAGATAATATAATTGATAAGCAGGAAAACAGCGAAAGCGTACTAAGCAAGGATGAAGAAACAACATTAAAGGACCTGTTTAAGCTTGAAATACCTGAACTGCATGCTACAGTGGAAGTAAAAGGCCTAAGCCCCGAAACTGCCCCTGTTATTGCAACACGCCCGGAATTTATGCGCCGAATGAAAGACATGGGCGCTATGGGCGGCGGCATGACAGCCTTTTATGCACAAATGCCCGATGAAGTTACTTTAACAGTAAACGGTAACCACCCCATTTACCAAACATTGTTGAAGGAAGATGACAAGTCAAAACAGGAAAAGCAAGTGCGCACATTGGCTGATTTAGCTTTATTGTCACAGGGGTTATTAAAAGGCGGTGAGCTAACCAATTTTATTAACAGAAGTGTTGAGTTGATGGGTAAGAATTAGATTGTTAATGTAAGAATAGAAAAGGCACATGAACTGGTTTCGTGTGCCTTTTGTTTTTATATGATGTTCACTACAATAAAAAAATGAAGCTCCGGCGAAGACGCTGGAGCTTTATTATGGTCGTAGCAATCGAAGAGGTCCGTTGTTTAGTTAGGCATCAAAGAATGTTATCTTTGCACTAAACATTTGTTAAATGTAGATAAATTTTTCAAACCACCAAATCAAAGCCATAAAATATTTCAATACCAGCTTGATTTTGAGCGTTTTTTAAGCACAATCAATGTTTTATGGTATCAAGGCAACAACAATATCCATTACGTTGGTTTGCGTAGGGCCGGTTATAAGCAATGCATTTAGTTGTCTAAAAAAGTTATAGGCATCATTGTTTTCAAGGTAGTCCGACGGTTGCATGCCATTGCCCTGAATGCTTAATATTAGTTCATTGCTTATATAAGCGCCTGTTGCATCCGTAGGGCCATCGGTTCCGTCAGTGCCGCCGGATAGTATTACCGGTAAATTGCCTGGCAGTATCCCACGCTTTACCAGTTCGCATATACAAGCTAATACAAACTGCTGGTTCCTTCCACCTTTGCCGTTGCCTTTAATTGCAACAGTGGTTTCGCCGCCCATTAACAGGCATGCGGGCTTTGCACCGCTGTAGTTAACCAGTTGCTGTACAAAAAGGGCTGCCTGTGTTTCTGCGTCTCCGTCAAGCTGACTATTTATTATGCTTGCATTATAACCTGACCGCTGCGCTTGCATTAATGCAGCCTGCAAGGCTACGTGGTTACTGCCGATAATATTGTTTGATACCCTGTTAAAAACCGCATCGCCGGGCTTAGGCGTTTCAGGTACCTGCCCACGTATACCCTCGATAATATAACGTGTTATAGGTAAAGGGCAGTCATCAATCAGGTCATACTTGCGCAGCACTTTAAACGCATCCATAAACGTACTGTTATCCGGCACGGTAAGTCCGCTGCCTATAACGCTAAGCGCATCGCCGGGTACATCACTAATAATCAGCGACACAACCTGCGCCCCATTAACCTGCGGTACAAGCCTTCCGCCTTTTAATGTGCTTATATGTTTGCGTACCGTATTTATTTCGTGTATGTCAGCGCCGCACTGAAGCAATAAGCTTGAAAGTTGTTGCAGATCATCCAGGCTAATACTTGCAGCTACATCGCCCAGTAATGCCGAAGCGCCACCACTTATGCAGCATATCAACAGATCGTTTGCATGCAGTTGTTTTAAAAAAGTAATAACTTTTTTTGCAGTTGCAACACTGTTTTCATCAGGCAAGGGGTGGCCACCTTCTATGGTGGTACAATACTGTAAGGGAAGCGCGTGATGATACTTTGTAACAACCAGGCCGCCGGTTATTCTATCTCCCAAAACTTTCTCTGCCTCCAATGCCATTGCTGCTGCCGCCTTACCAACAGATAAAACATAAATTCCACTAACGCCATCCACCTCAAATGTTTGCTGGCCCACGGCAATAGTGTTCCCGGTAAGCTGCAGGTATTGCGGAATAAGCCTTGTTGGTTTAACCGCTTCTACCCCGGCATTAAAAATATCTATGGCATGCTGTACACTCATAATTTACTGGCCGCACAATATATACTTTAAAATAATCTGCCCGTTCTGTTTCGGTTATTAAAAAATATTACCTTCGGTTAAAATTAGTTGCATAGCTAACTATTTTTTGTTTGCTGACTATTAGTTGATTGTAACAGGCCATAAAAAATACTACGATGAAACGCGTTATAAAAAAAGCTGCTGTATTAGGCAGTGGTGTTATGGGCAGCCGTATAGCCTGCCATTTTGCAGGCATTGGTGTACAGGTTTTATTGCTTGATATTGTACCCAAAGGCGTAGCCGCAGATGCCAAACCCGCTGAAAAAAATAAAATTGTAAACGACGCGCTGCAGGCCGCTTTAAAAAGCAACCCAAGCCCCGTTTATACAAAAGATGCGGTGAAAAAAATTACCACAGGCAACTTTGACGATAACATGAAAGATATTGCCGGCTGCGACTGGGTGATGGAGGTTGTAGTTGAAAGGCTTGATATAAAACAGCTGGTATATGAAAAGGTTGAACAGTTTCGCAGGCAGGGTACGCTTATTACCTCAAACACATCGGGGATACCCATAAATATACTGGCGCAGGGCAGAAGCGATGATTTTAAAAAGCACTTTTGCGGTACCCACTTTTTTAACCCTCCCCGTTATTTAAGGCTGCTGGAAATTATTCCCACAAAAGATACCGACCCTGCTATTGTTGATTTTTTAATGCACTATGGCGATCTGTTTCTTGGTAAAACAACCGTGCTGGCAAAAGATACACCCGCGTTTATTGCCAACCGTATTGGCGTGTTTGGCATAATGGCCATACTGAATAATATGGAAAAGCTGGGGCTTACCATTGATGAAGTGGATGCACTAACAGGGCCAATAATAGGCAGGCCAAAATCTGCCACGTTCAGAACGGCTGATGTAGTAGGCATTGATACACTGGTAAAAGTGGCGGCAGGCGTGGCACAAAATTGCCCGGATGATGAAGCAAAAGAACTGTTTAATATACCCGGATGGCTTGAGAAAATAGTTGCCAATAACTGGCTGGGCGATAAAAGCGGGCAGGGCTTTTTTAAGAAGGTAAAATTGCCCGTTACATCAGGCAGCCCCGAAGAGCAAAAGAAAGACAAAGAGATACTTGTACTTAACTTAAACACGCTGGAATACGAACCGCGTAAAAAGCCAAAGTTTGCTACGCTTGAGGCAGCCAAGCCGGTTGATGATTTAAGACAGCGCCTGAAAATATTGGTAGCCGGGCAGGATAAAGCAGGTGAGTTTTACAGGCAGTTTCATTATGCCATGTTCTCATACATTTCATTCCGCGTGCCGGAGATAAGTGATGAGTTATACAGCGTGGATGATGCCATGATGGGCGGTTTTGGATGGGAGATAGGTGCGTTTGAAAGCTGGGACGTGCTGGGTGTTGCCAAAACCACGGAAGCCATGAAAGCAGCGGGTTACAAGGTAGCCCCCTGGGTTGATGAAATGCTTGCAGCAGGCAATACGAGCTTTTATAAAATACAGAATGGTGATAGACTAAGTTATTCACCGGTTACAAAAACATACACTTCCGCAACGGCTTCCCCCACCGGGGGACGGGAGGGGGCTTTCATCATCCTCTCCAATTACAAAGACAAAACCGTTTGGAAGAACAGCAATGCCGGTTTGTATGATATTGGCGATGACGTGGTAGCCCTGCAATGGAATACTAAAATGAACAGCATTGGCAGCGAAGTGCTGGAAGCATTAAATAAAAGCATTGGTATTGCCGAAGAGAAATTTAAAGGGCTTGTTATTGCAAATGACGGCCCCAACTTTAGCGCCGGTGCTAACGTAGGCATGATATTTATGTTTGCCGTTGAACAGGATTATGATGAGCTTGATATGGCCATACGCTTGTTTCAAAACAGTATGATGCGGGTACGTTATTCGTCCATTCCCGTGGTGGTTGCGCCGCATGGCTTATGCCTGGGGGGTGGTTGCGAAATGAACCTGCATGCTGATAAGGTTTTTG
>JABDGS010000030.1:0-329 GCA_013285915.1 Bacteroidota bacterium | reverse complement strand
TTGCCGCTGCTGAAACATATAGCGGACTTGTTGTAGCGGGCATCGGTGTTATACCCGGTGGTGGTGGTACCAAGGAGTTTGCATTACGCGCCGCTGATGAAATGCATGAAGATGAACCGGAAACTATTACTTTAAAAAACCGCTTTTTTAATATTGCCACTGCTAAAGTAGCTACCTCTGCTTTTGAGGCCTACGATATGGGCATACTGCGTAAAGGGCATGATGAAATTGTGATGAACCAAAGCCGCCGTATTGCCGAAGCAAAAAATGCGGTGCTTGAAATGGATAGCCAGGGTTATATACAGCCTATACAACGTACAGACGTTAAG
>JABDGS010000029.1 GCA_013285915.1 Bacteroidota bacterium | reverse complement strand
CCCCTTTGTGATGCTTTATTTATTGCCCCTGGTAACGCCGGTACCGCGCAATTTGGTACTAACGTGGCGTTTGGCGTTAACGATTTTGCTGCCCAAAAAACATTTTGCGTTGCAAATAATATAGATATGGTGGTAGTAGGCCCTGAAGAGCCGTTGGTAAAAGGAGTATTTGATTTTTATGCAAATGATAGCGCTTTGCAGCACATAAAGGTGATCGGGCCATCCGCCAATGGCGCACAACTGGAGGGCAGCAAGGCCTTCTCTAAAAAATTTATGCAAAGGCATAATATACCTACTGCAGCGTATGCCGAATTTGATGAGACAAATTTTGAAGAAGGGAAAAAATACATTGCCCAACACAGCTTACCCATTGTGTTAAAAGCTGATGGGCTTGCTGCTGGCAAGGGTGTAGTAATTGCCAGTACGCACGAAGAAGCTTTGCAGGTATTTGAAGAGATGATTGTAAACCGCCAGTTTGGCGATGCATCGTCAAGGGTGGTGATTGAACAGTTTTTAGACGGGATTGAGATAAGCGTGTTTGTATTAACAGACGGCAAAGATTATAAAATAATAGGCCACGCTAAAGATTATAAACGCATAGGCGTTGGTGACACCGGCCTCAACACCGGCGGTATGGGTTGTGTTAGCCCTGTGCCCTTTGCAGATGCGGCCTTTATGCAAATAGCAGAGGAAAGTATTATAAAACCAACGATAAGCGGCCTTGCAGCAGAAAATATCGTCTATAATGGGTTTGTATTTTTCGGGTTGATAAATGTAACCGGCCAGCCAATGGTTATTGAATATAACTGCCGTATGGGCGACCCTGAAACAGAGGTTGTACTGCCGCGGTTGGCCAATGATATTGTAGAATTATTTGTTGCCGTGTATGAAAGCACGCTGAACAATATTGACATCTCATTTGATGAAAGTGCCTGCGTAACAATAGTAGCAGTTAGCGGCGGCTACCCCGGCGATTACGAAAAGGGCTTTGTTATTACAGGGTTAAATAACAGCCCGGATAATGAGAATACTATTATCTTTCACGCGGGTACAAAACAGGTTGAAGAAGACGTGTTAACCAATGGTGGCAGGGTTTTGGCAGTGTCGTCGTATGGCAGCAATATTACCGAGGCTACCGAACGCTCAAAAGCCGTTCTCGAAAATATATCGTTCAGCGGAATGTACTACCGCAACGACATTGGATATGAGTTTGCACAACAATAACTGCGTATCATCTAACCGCTTCATATTTGCCTGCAAATAAATTTTGTACTATATTACCGTATGATGCGTTTCGTTACCATAGCCATTTTACTTTTAACGCCGGCATGTTTATTGGCGCAGGCAGACACTGCAAAACTGCTTGCTAAGGCTAAAGACGAGATGAAGAAAATACGCACAGGTGAACAACCTGATTATATAGCTGCCGGGAAGATGCTGGAAGATGTGGTAAAAAGCCAGCCGGCTAACGCAGAAGCCTGGTATTATTATGGCTGCGCTATTGACAGGTATAATCACAAAGACGGGGAAACTATAATTAACTCGCAGGAGGGCTTAACAGAAAATACAAGCCTTGCGTTTGAAAACTGTCTTCGCTTAAGCAATGATAAATACACTGGCGATATACTCCTGCTTGATCCTCATACAAAGCTGCTTGCGGCCTGGGGTGCACAGGCATTGTATTATGTATACAATAATAACCGCGATTCAGCCGAGTGGTGTTTAAAACAGGCAGTGCAAAGGGGTGGCATTAACCGCACGGTTGCAAATTATTTCAGGCAGGTGCTGGATGAAAGCGGGCGCGGCGGTTACCTGTTTACCACTGGGGATATGTATACCTATTACCTGCTGTACCTGCAGTTGGTGGAACGTTACAGGCCTGATGTTACCTGCATTGACCTTAACTTGCTTAACACAACCTGGTACCCGCAATGGTTGCGGGACAAAAACGGTGTAGTTTTTAATTATTCCGATGAGGAACTGGCTAAAATAAAAGCCATTCGTTGGGAGGCAACAAGCGCAACTATTCCCAACAGGAACCCTGTCTATGGTGATACAGCTATATACTGGAAGCTAAAACCTTCTCAGAATAATTTTTTGCTGCGGTCAGACCAATTGCTGCTTGATATTTTACAAAACGTAGCATTTACAAAGCCAGTATATTTTTCGGGTGATGTGCCAGCCAATATGAAGCTTTTTTTAGATGATTATATGCAGTGCAAGGGGCTTACTTACCGCCTTTCGCCGGTAAAGGATGCAACAAGTGATGTTGAACTGGAATCAAGACTTAAACGCCTGCCGGTGCTGTCTTCGGAAGGTACTGGCTATTTGAATAACCGCGATAATATACAGGTGCTTAACAACTACCGTTTTGCCTATACTACTGCCGCCATCAACACTTCACGAAACGGGCTTACAGATGATGCCCGGCAGTTGATAGAAACAGTTGAAAGAAAATACCCGGAAGACCTGTTGCCCTTTTTTGCAGACGCAACAAAGCAATGGTTTACCCAGCTAAAAGCTAAGGCAGCCAATGGGGACAAGCTTTAAATAATTTATTACAATATGCCCCTTCGGGGCAAAAGCTTTGTAGCACAGTCTTACCCCTGGCAAGCTGCCTCTTGCTGTTGCTCCGGAAAGCTGTATCTGCATGGATGCTGGGCGTATGCTGAAATGAATACACAAAATGAATTTACGTAAAATGGTCTCAAAAATTACACAGGTAACTAATTATGCAAAATGCACAGTTAACTTTTTAGGATACTTTTTCCTTCTTTTTGGCGGAAAATTGACGAGCTATTTTATTACACCTGCCTGTATTGCAGAAGGGTGTTGTGCATCATGGTAAATATGGATCGTTGCTTTTTGAAAATCGCTTGCTTTAGCTGTGGGTATATCAGTAAACTTTTGTGGGTTAAGATCAGTAAGCGGAAACCACGAGCTTTGTATTTGCACCATTATTTTGTGCCCTTTTAAAAATGTATGCGCAGTTGAGTTTAGCTCAAATGTAACGGGCGTTATCTCGCCCGGCTTAAACGGTTCTGGCTTTTCAAAACTGTTCCTGAATTTGCCGCGCAACACTTCAGCCCTTACAAGTTGCTGGGTTTGGGTGCCATCAGGCAGTACGTCAATAACCTTTACAATAAAGTCGGCATCGGTACCAGTCATACTTACAAACAGTTTGGCAGTAATTGGCCCGGCAATGGTTATATCGTCGGTAAGCACATCGCTGGTATAATACAATACATCGGGGCGCTGGGATGCAAAGGTTTGGTCAGCAGCGAGGTATTCACTAAGGCGGTCGCCAGCTTTTTTATTAAGATAAGGTACCGGGTTGGCTGGGTCAGAAACATATTCATCTGCACCTGCTACGGCTCCCTTGTTTAGCAATAGTGAATGATTGTTGTTTAGCCACCAGGTTGTTGAAACGGCTTCCTGCGGCGGCCATTTGGTAAAACTTTTCCATTGGTTGCTGCCGGTAACAAACACTGTGGCTTCACCTGCATTAAAGTTGCCTTTGCCCTTTAGGTAAAAATTGAAAAAGTTGAATTCCATTTGCTGCAGGTAATCGCTGGTATTGCTGCCAAATGTGTAGCCAACAAATTTTGACCAATTGGAGCTTTCCCATCCACCGTGTGTCCAGGGGCCCATTACCAGGCGGTTATTGTTGTTGGGTGTTTGCTTTTCAATAGCCTCATAGGTTTTTAAAGAGCCAAACATATCCTCTGCATCAAACCAACCGCCTACAACCAATACCGCTGGTTTGATATTTTTCAGGTGCGGGCGAATGTTGCGTGCCTGCCAATAATAATCTTTGGTATCGTGCTGAAGGTACTCATTCCAAATTTTGCCTTTTCCATGAAAATATTCGCTGTCAAGCGTACTAATGGGTTCATGGGCTGCGTAAAATTCGTTAACATCTTTTATATCCACAGCAGCGCTAAGGGGCGGGTCTTGTTGACGTGGTCCGGTACGCGGTGCATCAAAAAAATTGTCGAAAGAGAAATTGTCCATTACATAAAAAGCACCGCGGTGGTAAGCATCATCGCCTTCAAACTCGTCAGTTACCGGCGCTTGCGGTGAGACAGCCTTTATAGCAGGGTGTGCATCAGGCAAAGAGGCAGAGGCATAAAAACCGGGATAAGAAATACCATAAATGCCAACACTGCCATTGTTATTGGAAATGTTCTTCAGCAGCCATTCAATGGCATCATAGGTATCGCTGCTTTCGTCAACATCTTTATTAGACTTTTTATGGTCAATTGCAGGTGTCATCTCCTGGAACTGGCCTTCGCTCATGTGCCTGCCGCGAACATCCTGGTAAACAAAAATGTACTTTTCAGCAGGGAATAACCTGTTTGGCCCAAGTCTACCGGGGTATTTATCTTCTCCGTATGGCGCACACGAATAAGGCGTACGTTCCATAAGAATGGGATATTTTTGAGAGCTGTCTTTTGGTATATAGATCGCGGTAAAGAGTTTAATGCCATCGCGCATGGGTATCATGCGTTCAATTTTGGTGTAGTTAGCTTTTATATCAGGATTGGAAGCGCGTTGTGCTGACAGACCGGTTGTAATTACCAGCAATAGTATAATTAATGATGCCCTCATGTGACATAAGATTGGCAGTAAATATAATAAAGATTAATGAAGTAAGATTAGACAGTAATAAAGCGAATTGTGTTGAAGGGGCTTACAATGTATGAGGATTAATAATTGACAATCCTGGAAGATTAGCAAAATCACTTACATTGCGCGTTAACAAGGTAAGGTTATATGCTATCGCGGTAGCTGCAATAATTGCATCGGGTGTTTTTAGTTTCTTTTTCAGCTTTCTTAATAAAATAGTTTCTTTAACAATATCGTTAGTTAAATCAAACATAATTGCCATTTGTACAAAGGCAATTGTATTTGCATCAATGGTGGGATTACCCGATTCAAAACTTAATGTTTCAATATTTGTAATTACGGATATACAAAAACCCTGGTTTACTATATTGTGCATTGCTGCCATTGCCTGTGCAGGCATATTGCCGGCTAAATAGTCAATTACCGTATTTGAGTCAAATAGGTAGGTCATTTGTTGTTAATTCCATTCTTCTCGGCCTTTTTCAATGTATTTGTGAAACTCGCTGGCAATATCTGCAGGCATTGATCCTGCATAATCAGAGGCTTTGATTTTTTGGCTTTTTGAATTGCCAGATTCGAGCATCTTTAAATCCTCATGTTTTTGAACAATAAGCTGCCATTCATTTATAGGTATAAGCACCGCTGTATGGTTACCTTCATTGTCTGATATGTATTGTAAAGGCATAAAACTAAATTTACTTAATGCAGTAAACTGCCTTATAAAATTACACCTTTATTTTTAATCTTTAAATTTTGGTTGTTGCTAAATACCCAGCTCTTTTGCAGGGTCCCAAAAGAGTTTGTCAAAATCTACTATGGTATCATTCACCACTTTTATTTTTTCCTTTTCCAGCAATTGCTGCATTAGCTCCGGCGGGTTAAAATGGTGCTTGCCGGTTAGCATACCGTTGCGGTTAACTACCCGGTGCGCGGGCACTTTTGGTTTTACACTGCCAGCGCCATTCATTGCCCAACCAACCATACGTGCAGAGAGTTTGGTGCCTACATAATTTGCTATAGCTCCATAAGATGTTACCCTGCCCTTTGGTATTTGCCGGGCAACATCCCACACATCATCAAAAAAATTGTGTTTATTGATGTTGTCTTTAAGGTGCTCTTTTTCTTTTTTGGGTGAAGCGGCTTTTTTCATGTGGGCTATTAAACAGTTTGGCCTTTTGCTTTCCGTTTACTTGAGCGCCGCCCACTCTTTATTGCACTATCTGCGGCTGCCTTTTTTACGTGACCTGTTTTTTTATAGTGCGAAATAATGTCACTAATTATTTCTTTATCTGCTTGTGTAACCCCGCGGTTTTCAACAACAAAATCAATTCCGTATGGTTCTTTAATATGTGCCATATAATCAGGTTTGAAAATATGTTTTAATCAGTTTAAGTGCGGCGTTAGGGAAGATAACCATTCTTTGACACCGACTTGAGTAGCAGACAGCATTTTTTCGTAGTGACCAATGAGCCTTGTTTTTGAAATAAATGCCAAAAACCCCTGGTAACCTTTATCCCATGAACATTTACACGCAAAAGCAAATAAGTTACCCGGAACACCCTCATACACCTTTCTTTTTCCAACATTAAATGGTGCACTTTCTATTAAGTGAAGGTAAAAGTGATCACCATAATCACCAATGCTTATCAGACCTTGAATTATGGTTGGATTGCTACTAATAGTTAATTTATATATTTTCCTGTCGGCAAACTTAAATTCGTTATTCCACGAAAATAGCCATCCATTTTTCTTTGTAATCTTTTTAAGATCTACTTTTGTAACCTCTAAAATATCGGTCGCGAAGCTATCTCCTGAAACTGTATTGACAATGCTGTTGGTTAACTTGTCAATATCAATCCCAATGTAGGAATTAGCTCTTTTTTTCACAATCAAATATACAAAAAACGCGGCTCATTAGGGTGAAATATTCAATCTCCTTATCAATAATTCACCCCTTCGCGGCTCGGGAACAGCCTCGTATTCGTATGGGCAATGCCTGCAGCCATTACCACAGCAATAGCCACGGTCACGGAGGTATTTCTCGGTTAACACCATTAGTCCGTCGGCATTAAAATAGTAGTCAATATTTTCAACCAGCGTCTTGCTCACGAAACATGTCTTTTAAAATGTCGTCTTTATCTGTATCAAGGTTATTATTCAGTTTAAAGCACAGGTAATGCACTTTATTGCTGCCCGCAATATCAAGCTGCTCGTAATGTGTTTTTATTTGCAGTTCCTTTGCAATGAACGATGAATTATGCACATTGTCTATATCCTTCAGCAACTCCAGACTGTATAACTCTGTCGCCGTTTTGGTAAAGCCGTAAAGATTGGGGCTGTCTGTTTTTAAATGTATTACACCATCAGTTTGTAAAAACTGTTTATAAAGCCGCAGGAATTTTGGGTGCGTGAGCCGCTTCTTTATTTTGGATAATCGCAACTGCGGGTCTGGAAAAGTTATCCATATTTCCTGAACCTCGTCTTTTGCAAAATAGTCGGTGATCCTGTCCATCTGTGTGCGGAGGAAAGCCACATTATTCAGCCCTTCCTGTAAAGCTGTTTTTGCACCTTTCCATATGCGGTTACCTTTTACATCAACACCAATAAAGTTGCACCGCGGGTATAAACGCCCAAGCCCAACGGCGTACTCGCCTTTGCCACAGGCAAGTTCTAAAGTAATGGGATTGTTATTTTTGAAAAATGTTGCCCAGTTGCCTTTTATATCTTTAGGATACTGCAACACATTAGGGAAAGTTTCTATCTCGGCAAAACGAACCAGTTTTTTCTGCGCCATACGCCGCAAATGTAAACAGAGTTATATAAATAGCGGTTTCCAGCAGGTAACCAATAACCCGCATTATATAAATGCAGTACCTTTGCATGCCATGAACAAGCTGTTAGGATTGTTATTAATGCTTATTGTTGTTCATGCCCATGCGCAGCAAATAACCGGCAAAGTGGTGGATGCCCTAACCGGCAAGCCCTTAGGGTACGCAACTATCGTCTTCAATCACCAAAAAAGCCTGGGCTACACGGATTCAGTCGGGAGGTTCTCATTACCCAAGGACTCATTTCCAAAAAATGATAGCATTTATATTGACTATTTAGGGTATAAAATGCTACCTGTTGCAGTTGAAAAGCTTAGCGCGGATAATTTTTTCAGGCTTAGCCCACAATCGCAGGAACTTGCACCCGTAACCGTTGCCAACTGCAGGAAGTTTGAAGAAGTTGATGTAAATAACAAAGTGGGCAGAATAAGCGAGTATTTTGGCCCCGGTCCGGAAACAAAATTTATAATTATTGGGCGATACAGCGACAGGCAAAATAGCTTAAACGGATATATAAAAACACTTGAGATTTATGCAGGCAGGTTTAACGAGGCTGTGCATGTGCCGGTTAGGGTTCACTGGTACGAATGGGATAGCGTAAAAAATATACCCGGCAAAGAATTAACAACGGGCAATATTATTGTTTACCCTTATAGAAAACGATGGAACAAATTTGCACTGCCATATAACAGCATTTATTTTGACCATAGCAGCATTGTTATTGGGCTTGAATTTATTTACCCGGTAGAATATATGCAGCAATACAACATGCTGCGCACCGATGATGAAAAAGCAAAATGGTTGATGGATATGACCAACCGATGGTCAGTAGGCATACAGGCAACAAAATACAGCGACGAGGCCGGGTTTTACCTGGTTAATAACCTGCCAATAATAAAGTATAATAGCCGTGGCCGCGGCTTGTATATAAAGCCAGCAATTCGTTTTACAGTTGTTGAGTGTGTTGAGTAGGCATTAGTGCCCCATTTACAATAACAATTTAATTTACTTTGCTTTTACAGGTTATTGGTATTTTAGTATAACGTAAACCAAAACTACGCTGCGTAGGTATGCCAGCCAGCAATGCCATTAATTTAAAACAATACCCTTTTGTAAGGCTGGTTGCATGTTTTATTGCGGGTATTTTATTGCAGTGGTATATACAGCTTTCGTTAACGGTGCTACTTGCAGCATTTTGCTGCTTTGTTATTACACTAACGGTGTTTTCTTTTTTTTCAGCTGCAACAATATTTAGCATACAATGGCTGCGTGGTGTAATTATATTATTGCTGTTTGGAGTTGCGGGCGGCATTGCGGTTTATGTAAAAGATATAAGGCATAACCCGCAATGGCTTGGCACCTATTATCAACCCAAACAAAACGTACTGCTTACTATTGACGAGCCGCTAGTCGAAAAACCAAATTCGTACAAGGTTCAGGCAACGGTTACTGCAATTCAGGAGGGCGCAACATGGAGAAAAGTAAAAGGCGATGTGCTGCTGTATTTTTACAAAGGCAAAGTAAAGCCACGCCTGCATTATGGCTCGCAAATAATATTGCATGCAACGCTGCAGCCTATAACAAACAGTGGCAACCCCGGTGCATTTGATTATAAGCAGTATTGCCTTTTTCACGATATCAGCTACCAGGCTTTTGTTTACCCTGGCCAATACACCATGCTATGGAAGGATGGTGGCAACAGTATGCAACGGGTCTTATATAAGGTAAGGGATACTACCATAAGCCTTTTGCAAAAAACCATACCTGGCGAAAAAGAACAGGCGGTAGCTGAAGCATTATTGATAGGCTACCGCGACAGGCTTGATCCCGATATTGTACAAGCCTTTACCAATGCCGGGGTGATACACATTATCGCCATCAGCGGTATGCACCTGGGTATGATATATGTATTGCTGTTATTTATATTCGGATTTTTCAAATCCACTAAAACAAGCCGCATAATACAGGGCATTGTTATACTGCTTGTTTTATGGGTGTTTAGCCTGCTGGCAGGTGCGGTGCCGTCTATTACCCGCGCCGCTGTTATGTTTTCCGTTATAGTTATTGGTAATATGCTTGATAAAAACGGCAAAACATACAATACACTCGCCGCGTCTGCTTTTATACTGCTTGTTTATAACCCATTCTATTTATGGGATGCCGGCTTTATGCTGTCGTATTCGGCAGTACTAAGCATTGTTGCATTTTTTAAACCGGTATATAATTGGTTTTATGTAAAAAACCGGCTGCTTGATTATGTTTGGAAGGCAACCGCGGTAACCATCTCCACACAAGTACTAACGCTGCCGGTAATACTGTTGTATTTTCACCAGTTTCCGCTCATGTTCCCGGTTGCAAACCTTATTGCTGTACCGTTGTCGGAAGTAATACTGTATGGCGAGATGGTATTGTTGGTGTTTTCATTCATCCCCGTTATCGCAAAATGGCTTGGTATTACAGTTTGGTATTTAATTATAATGTTTGATGGTTTTGTTCAGCACATCAGTAGACTCCCATTTGCATTATGGGATAATATTTATGCTGATATACCGCAAACACTCTTGTTATATGGCTTCATATTGGCGCTTTGCTGGTGGCTGCTGCGCAAACCAGCAAAAGGCTTTATAATTACTATTGCCTTCTTTGCCTGCCTTATTATTTATTCAGGTGTTCGGCATTTAATAATTAGCAATACGCAAAAACTAATTGTATACAATGTGCCGCATCAAACAGCCATTGACATTATGCAGGGCAGCAGCTACAGGTTTATCGGCGATAGTATTTTATTAAATGACGGCCCTTTGGTAAAGTACAACCTTAAGCCTTCGCGTATCATTAACGGTGTTTCAAAAACAAATGACAGTTCATTTCATCTCAATTTTCAGAATACCTGTTTTGCTGTTAACCGCAAAAAAATAGCAATGCTTGATAACAACTTCAGGTTCAATGATACAACCGCTAAGATATATGCGGACGTTATCATCCTGTCTAAAAACCCCAAATATTCCATACTGGACATTCAGCGTGCTTTTACCTTTAAACTGCTTGTTTTTGACAGCAGCAACCCTATGTGGAAAATACGCAGATGGAAAAAAGACTGCTACAGCCTACATTTGCGCTTTCATTCAGTGCCCGAACAAGGCGCTTTCGAACTGAATTTATAGATTAAAGCCGCACTATCTCATGCAAAAAAAAATTCAATCTGCACTTATCTCTGTTTTCTACAAAGATGGACTGGAGCCTGTTGTAACTGAGCTTGATAAACTGGGTGTTACCATATATTCAACCGGTGGCACACAAAAATTTATTGAAGATCTGGGTATTAATTGTGTTCCGGTTGAAAGCCTTACCACATACCCTTCTATTTTAGGGGGCCGTGTAAAAACTTTACATCCTTCAGTGTTCGGCGGTATACTTGGCCGCAGGGATAATGAGCAGGACCTGGACGAGATGAGGCAGTACAATATTCCAGAGATTGACCTGGTGATTGTTGACCTGTACCCTTTTGAGGAAACCCTTAAAAGCACCAGCGATGAAAAACTGATTATTGAGAAGATTGATATAGGTGGACCGAGCATGATACGCGCGGCCGCCAAGAATTTTAGAGACCTGGTAGTTATTGCTGCTAAACACAGTTATGCAGGACTGGTGGAATTACTCCAGTCACAAAGCGGCCATACAACTATTGAGCAGCGTAAGGAATATGCCGCAAAAGCATTCGAGGTTGTAATGAATTATGATATTGCGATTAATAATTATTTTAATGGCACCATAATACACCCGCTTAACACACAGCAAAGCCTGCGTTACGGCGAAAACCCGCACCAGCATGCGGTTTTTTATGGTGACTTGAAAGACGTTTTTGTTCAGTTGCATGGTAAGGAGTTGAGCTATAATAACCTGGTAGATGTTGATGCAGCAATACAGTTGATAAACGAATTTTCTGCTGCTGATAGCGATGCAACTTTTGCAGTAATTAAACACACCAATGTTTGCGGTATCGCCAGCCGGCCTACTGTAAAAGAATGTTGGGACGCAGGTCTTGCCGGCGACCCCGAGAGCGCTTTTGGTGGCGTACTTGTTTGTAATGCCCCTATAGATAAGGCCACAGCCGGGGCAATATCTGAAATATTCTTTGAAGTGCTGATAGCACCTGCATTTAATGAAGATGCTATGACTGTTTTAAAAAGCAGGAGGAACAGGATACTTTTAGAATTAAGGCCACAGGGCGCAAAGCAAAAGCACCAGTTTAAGTCGGTGCTAAACGGTACGCTGGTTCAAGATGTTGACGCGGGTAATTACAGTGAATGGAAGGAAGTTGGCGGCCGCGAAACAACTACTGCCGAAAAAGCCGATCTGATTTTTGCCAATATTGTTTGCAAGCACTTAAAGAGCAATGCAATTGTGCTGGTAAAAAACAGGCAACTGGTTGGTAAAGGCTGCGGCCAAACAAGCCGTATTGACAGCGTACGCCAAAGTATTGATAAAGCAAAACAGTTTAATGTGGATCTGCATGGCGCTGTAATGGCCAGTGATGCTTTTTTTCCGTTTAGCGACAGTGTGCAAATGGTACATGCTGAAGGTATTGCGGCTATCATTCAACCCGGCGGCAGCATACGTGATAAAGACAGCATTGAGTATTGCGTGCAGCACAACCTTGCAATGGTAATAACAGGCCTGCGCCATTTTAAGCACTAACATGTGGTGAAATATTTGTTACTTATATCAGGCATTGTAATTATTTTTTCCTGCAAATCGCCTCTGAGAAAGCAGGAAAATAAGAGCAAGTATTTTGAAGGTTTTGTGGAGTTTTCTCTTAGCTACAACGCCGCCGACCCGAAGTACATTAACAATATGAGGAAGGTATATGGGACAAAGGCTATAACTTATTTGGGCAAAAATGGATTTTTTAGCAGGGAATACATTGATGCTAATAATATTGTTACGTTGAGGGAAATCTACAGGCCGGATTCCCTTCGGTTTTACGAAAGCCTTGCTTCAGGTAATACCATTAGTTGCTTCGATGTTACGCGCCCAACACCAGATTTTATTTTTGAGGGCATCAATAAAAGTAATTCCCTGAAAATACTAAGCCATCACGTTGATGAACTGCACGCAAAAATGATTGAGCCGCATGTTAAAAATGATACCGGGTTTGTTTACGCCTCGTACTTTAACGATCCGCGCTACCCCGTTGACCCGCTAACATACAAACGTTTTGTGCACGAGAGTGTTGAAGAGATATTTTCAAAATCGCCATATCTCACAACAGGTTTGAAATTGCAGTATAGTAATAAGCTTTCAATGTTTTTTGTTGCAACAAGAATAGTTCCTTCACATATCCCTTCATGGCATTTCGAAATACCTAAAAATAAAACCATCGTCTATCAAACGAAGTAAAAAAATTGCTTACCTGTGCCTTGCCGTAACCTGCATAGTATGGGGTACTACCTGGGTAGGCAGCCGCTACGGCGCGCAGCGCATACCGGGACTCCAGGTATCGTACCTGCGCCAGTTTATGGCGGGCAGCCTGGTACTGGGTTTTTATTTTATAAAGGGTGCCAAAATGCCTACCTGGCAACAGTTTAAATGGTTGCTGATGGTAGCCTTTTTTATGTTTTTTCTAAATAACGGCATGGGCACATGGAGTGTGCATTATATATCAAGCGGGCTTGGTGCACTTATTACTGCGCTGTACCCCATCTGTATGGTGCTGCTCGATTTTCTGCTATATAAAAAGTCAGACGGAAACAGGCTTACTTTTATAGGGTTGCTGGTGGGTATTGTGGGTGTTGTGTTTGTGCTATACGAAAATGCCTTTGGCCCGCACCCGGACGGATACATGTTTGGCGTAGTTATTTGTTTTATAGGCGTGTTGGGCTGGAGCCTTGGCAGCCTGCTGGTAGCGCGCAATAAATTTGCTATGGACCCTTACTATGCCGTAGGCTGGCAAATGTTTTTAGGCAGCATAATGATATTTATTTTAGCGCTGGCTACCGGCAACACAGAATCATTTGCCAAAATACCGTTTACCGTATGGGAAGATTTGAGCTTTCTTTCTGTTATAGGTTCTATATTAACTATGATGGCGTTTATATATACTCTAAAGCACCTGCCTGCTGCTGTGGCATCAATTTACGCTTATATAAATCCTATAGTGGCTATGCTTGCAGGTGCCGAGTTGCTGCATGAGGCCCTTACAATCAATTTGCTCATTGGTTCTGTTATTACACTAATCGGCGTGTATTTGGTAAATTACAGCTTAAGAAAAGAGCAAATTGAATAATAAAACCCTTTGTCGTGAAACTCAAATTTATTTTACCAGTGTTATGTCTGCTGGCATCCATCACAGCAAATTGCCAGGAAAAATTTGTAGAAGTGATCGTAAGTGATACAATGATGATAACGCCTGATAGGTTTATTTATGGTATTGTAGCCAAGCCACAGGAAAACAATTTTGATTTTGAAAGTAAAAAAATGGGCAGTCTTGATTATGAAAAGATTAAGGCAAAAGAATCTGGTAAACAGAAACAACGGATAGATTCCCTGAGAAATATACTTAGCCAAAAAGGGTTTGCCATATACGGAGAGAATAATGAAGTCAGCTATAATAAAATTGATGAAACAACACCCTACTATCTGCAGGTGAACGTTTCATCACAGGATTCACTTGCAATATTGTACAGCCTTATTAAGAATAACGCAACATGGTATGGCTATGTTGTATCGCGCAAAGCGGCCGGGGAAGATGTTTATATGCAAAAACTGTGGCAGCGTATTATGCAGGTGGCAAAACAAAAAGCCAATGCGCTTGCGGTTTTAGGAGGGCTGCAATTGGGCAATGTTACACAAGTAAAAGAAACTGCCAAAAATGAAGAAAGAGGCTGGACAGCATATCCGCCCTTAAGCAGCGAAGATTGGGTTACTTCTGTTGTACCCGGTTGGCATACAACCATCTTGCCCAACACATTGCAGGCACAATATAAAATTGAGGAAATGCTTACAGTGCGGTTTGAAGTAAAATAGCGTAATGCAAAATATATACTTTACCCTCGTATCAATGCACCCTCTTTATAAAGAGGTAGTACATTCGCAACATCGGGCGTTACGCAATATTGCAGGTCTTTTTCTAAACCATATGCCGCAAGCCTGTGCCAGTGGGTGGTCTTTTGTATAAAGCTGTACATATCATTTTTATGCAGCACATACATATCTTCTGCCATAAGGCTGCTGTCGCAGTGAATGGTAAAATGGTCTTTAATATGGTTTATTACTGCTCCGGCAAATAAAGTGTCTTCAAGATTAAACCGGTCTTTCCAGGCAGAGCAACCCAATATAACATTTTTGCCTTTTTGTATAAGATGATTACACACGGCGGAAAGATTAGGGAATGAACCAGTTATAACTTCATCTGCTCCGTTATCAAGGGCCATATGCAGGAGCCTGGTGCCGTTGGTTGTGGTTAAAACCAGCGTTTTACCTTCAATAAAACTCCGGGGGTATTCTGCCGG
This sequence comes from Bacteroidota bacterium, assembly GCA_013285915.1. Lineage (GTDB taxonomy): Bacteria > Bacteroidota > Bacteroidia > Chitinophagales > Chitinophagaceae > JABDFW01. The sequence continues at coordinate 21,400 of JABDGS010000029.1, read as the reverse complement.
CGAATTGCCATATTGCAGCCCAGGTATAATCTTGCCGTCGCGCTCGCCCGCTGTTATGGCCTGCAGGCTTTTACCGATACTTATACAATCGTCAACGCTGGCTACTGGTATAACCTTTTGTGCACCGTTGTATAAGGCCGTTGTAATGGTTGACGTAGCGCGAAAAACATCAATAATAACCACGATGCTGTTGGCAGCATCATACAAGTCTATCAAACGTGGCGAGAGCAGGGTATGCAGTACTGGCTTTTGGCTCATAGGCGGCAAATATATGCTAACTGTAAAAATGTGCATTACATACCGCAGTTTCCCTTATTTTTGCACCCCGTTATTTGGCATTTAAGCCATATAATGACTCCCTAGCTCAGTTGGTTAGAGCTACTGACTCTTAATCAGTAGGTCCTGGGTTCGAGCCCCAGGGGGGTCACGTTAAAAGCCACCAAAAAGGTGGCTTTTTCATTCTGCAGACCAGGTCGTTTAAAGCTCTATATCGTTATTTGATGAATCATGCTTTGAATACTCCAGCAAATCTCCGGGCTGGCAGTTTAGCGCTGTGCAAATAGCTTCGAGTGTACTAAAACGGATTGCTTTTGCCTTCCCGGTTTTGAGTATAGAAAGGTTGGCCAATGTCAGGTCCACCTTTTCTGAAAGTTCATTTAACGACATTTTTCGTTTGGCCATCATCACATCAAGGTTTACTACGATCGGCATAATTAGATAGTTAACTCGTTTTCTCTTTGAATTTCGATCCCTCTCTTAAAAATTTGTGCAATCACAAAAAGTACAACACCCATAAACAGCCAAACATCGGCCCCGCCCAGGCGCATATTTTGTATATCTGGCATTGTAACCCCTTTCGTACTAAGCCAGCCGGCATATTTAACACCCCACCAGGAGAACAAGCCGGTACCTAAAGACAGGTATGATAATGCAAAAATAAAACGGCCCACTTCGCTATTAAAAGGTTGGGCCATATTTAGTTTTTTATCGTGCAGCACTTTTATGATCAGGTAAAATATCAATGCCCTCATAACTGCAACAATGATCATCGATAATGTCTCGGCAAAAAAGTACCCCGGATCATACCGGTAAAGACTTGAGAAATCAATGCCCGGCCAAAAATGTTTAGCATCAACATTGTTTATGACCAGGGTAAAAAAGGTATTGAATATAAAGCCGCCGGCTTCAACACATACGCCTACAAATATGATCCACGAAAGAACATATAGTATTTTAAGAATTTGTTTGGTTGTAATTTCCATAATTTTTTGAGTTTTAAATTTGACGATGCAAATATAAATAAATATTTATCGAAAAACAATAAATATTTATTTTATTTACCTCATTACCCATTTTTATTACTTGGAAAAACAATAGATAAGCCTAAATCAATACCGGGAAATTACAGCAAACCCCGTGTTACCCCGGCGGCTTTATTAAATCCAAACAAACTTACGCTGCATCTTTATTGTACCGGTTCCTGTATTCAAGCGGCGACATGCCGGTTATTCTTCTAAAAACTTCGCGAAATGCTTTTACGTCAGCATAGCCAACCTCGTACATCACTTCATTAATGGTTTTGCGGGTTGTTTCAAATGCCCGTTTGGCATTTTCAATTTTTACCCGTTGAAGGTATTCAATTGGTGTATTGCCGGTGGCTTTTATAAACCGGCGGTCAAAATTGCGCCTGCCCACCGCGAATTTTGCAGAAAGGTGCTCGACAGATATTTTTTCGCTTGCGTTATGCTCAATGTAATCCTGGGCTTCCTTCACTATATCGTCGCTATGTTGCTTCTGCCCTTTGAAAATGATAAAAGACGATTGGCTTTGCCTGTCCATCTCAATTTGAAAAACTTTTGAGCAGAAGATGGCCGTTTGCCTGCCATAATATTTCTCAATAAGATAGATAATGAGGTTGAGAAATGAGTAAGCCCCGCCATTGGTGTATATGCCGTTTTCATCAGTAATAAGCCTGTCGGGTTGCAGGCGCACGTCAGGAAATGTATTCCTGAAATCATTTGCAACTGACCAGTGTGTTGAGCAGGATTTGCCATTAAGCAAGCCTGTTGAAGCCAATAAAAATGCCCCGGTGCAAATGCTCGCTATCTCCGCGCCATTTTTATATTGGTCCTCTATCCAGGCAATTAGCGCCTTGTTGCCGCTCATTGCTTTTTCGTAATTATGGTTTAGCGACGGGATAATAACAAGATCGGTTTTTGTGATGGACGCAATATGCGTGTGTGGCTTTACGCTAAACAACCCATCATAAAACTCAACGGTTTCAGATATGCCGGCTAATTGTATCGTAAATAATTCCTTCCTTCCGTTTTGCCTGTAATACTCATTGGCGCGGGTAAATATTTTATAGCTGCCCACAATGCTGCTAAGGTTATTGGGCCCGTCAGGCACGAGTATGGTAAGATGCCTCATAGCAAAAACTTTAGGCAAAAATAGAGAAAGGCTTTGTCTAAATCAACCCATCATAATGTCTATTTTACACCTCTTCGGTTACAAATAAGGCTGCTAATTTTGGGCTGTGATACAATACACCAAAAAATTATAAGTATGGATAATAAAGATTTTACCGCCTCATTTTTGGTAGATAACCCACCAACAGAGGCATTTAATGCCATCACAAACGTGCGCGCTTGGTGGTCAGAAGAAATTAAAGGCAATACCCGTACGCTGGGGGAAGAATTTTACTACCACTACAAAGATGTGCACACTTGCACCATGAAATTGGTGGAACTGGTGCCCGGCAAAAAAGCAGCCTGGTTGGTGCTAAACAACCATTTTAATTTTATTAAGGACGACAGCGAGTGGGTAGGCACCAAAATTATTTTTGATATTACTGAAGAAGACGGCGAAACAAAGGTGCAGTTTACGCACCAGGGCCTTACGCCCGCTTATGAATGCTACAACATTTGCCATGATGCCTGGAGTAAATATATAAAAACCAGTCTGCGCAACTTAATAGTTGTTGGAAAAGGCCAGCCTAACCCGAAAGAAAGCTAACCAACATATTTAAACACGATTGTTTCTTTAGTCAAATTAAAACTTAAAAATTACATATATGCAAAGCCAGGATTTTACCACAGCATTTTTAACAGGTGCAACACCAATGGAAGCCTTTAACGCCATTAATAACGTGCGCGCATGGTGGCACGGGGACATTGAAGGCAACACAGAAAAATTAAATGATGAGTTTACATACACCCATAAGCCGCACCATTACAGCAAGCATAAACTAACCGAGGTTATACCCGGCAAAAAGGTTGTGTGGCTTATAACCGAAAGCCAGCTGAATTTTGTTAAAGACAAAACAGAATGGACGGGCACAAAAATAGTTTTTGATATTACCGAAAAAGATGGCCAAACAGAAGTACGTTTTACGCATTACGGATTATCACCGGCGTTAGAATGTTTTGGGGGCTGCTCAAACGCATGGAGTAGTTATATAAATAACAGCCTGCGCAAATTTATAGCAGCTGAAAAGGTTGGCACACCTGCTTAAACATATCAGCACAAAACTTTGCTTTAGTCTTCAACGCTATCACGCAACGCCAAAAGTTCCACTAATGTCAATTAAAAAGCCCGCGTCTTGTTACTGCGGGCTTTTTAAACAGTAGAAGGCTATTTACACCAAATTAGCTTTTATATAATCGTGGCTTATTTTAATGCTGTCAAAAGGGCTGCCTGGGCAAACATCCTGCTCAACAAAAAAGTATTTCATGCCTGCCTTTTCTTTTTGGGCCAGTATCTTTTTAAAATCAATAACACCGTTGCCTACCTCAGTAAAAAACTTTTTGGGCGTTTTATCCATATCCTTCATATGCAGTAAAGGAAAGCGTTTTGGGTATTTATCAAACAGTGCAACAGGGTCCTGGTTGGCTTTGGTAACCCAATATAGGTCCATTTCAAACTTCACCAGTTCCTTGTCTGTGTTACCCATTACAACATCATACGGGTATACATCACCCTGCTTCTCAAATTCAAAATCGTGATTATGGTAACACATTTGTATACCAGCCTTTTTGCACGCTTCGCCCGCTGTATTTAAATGGCCTGCCAGTTCTTTATAATGGTCAAGACTGCCGCGCTCAGCTGGCGAAAGCCAGGCGCAAACCATATATTTTATACCTACAGCTGCTGCATCGTCTACAGCCTTTTGCCAGTCATTAAGCATCGTGCCCTTCGTTGCCTCTCCGTTTGTCTTTTCTTCACCAAGCCGGTAGTGGGCGCTCGGCATCCATAACCCACTGGTTTTTAATAAGGCAGCAAATTCTTTCGGGCCCATACCATAAAATTTTTCCGATCCGGTATAAGTAGCGCCCTCAACCGTTGTGTAACCAATGGCTGCTACCTTGCTAAGTGTGCCGTCCGGGTCTTTACCCATAGCATCCCGCACGGTATAAAGCTGCAGGCCTATATCAGTTTTTTTACGCATTGCTGCGAATGATGGGGCCGCTAACACTACAGCTGAAGCAAAAGAAGTTGTTTTAATGAACGAGCGTCTTGAGATCATATATGATAGTTTAAAGAATGTCAGAAGAAGAATTGGGGCAATCCCTGCATGAAAGGTATTGCTTTATTTTCGCACCCGGTTAATTTGGCAAAGTAAAAAATAACTAAAAATATACTTAGCACGCTACAAAAACGTTATTGTTGCACACCCTGGCAACCCGTTAGGGTACAAATTTTGCGGGTAAAATGAACAAAGTAAATACAATGAAAGTAAAAGAATATGGGCAGCCCGAAATTGAGGTATTGCTTACAAAAATTCGTGTTATAAAAAAGGATATGGGAACTTACACGGAACACACGCTTACAGATTACGGTGATTATATGATAAGACTTACTAATGGCTCAATAAGAATATATCCTGAGGAACTGGCTTATCGCAACGACATTTTTCCTGAGCGCATAAGGGACATTTCATTCCGTTTCAGGGAGAAATAAAGCGGTGTTGGGAAAATTACGCCACAACTTTCTTAAATAACATGGGCTTTTAGTAAGAAATTTCATTTGTTTTATAATGGTAAGCTTTTTGTTTTTTATGAAAACATAATCTGCTTGTATGAAACATATTAATAGGATCCAGCTTGGAATAGCAAACTTAGAATACAACAGCCCTGCTGATTGTATAGAATTGCGACTGTTTTTGTTAAGCCTTATGCGCGAGTTTGTACAACAATACCGGTATGTACAGGGCAATAAAAAAACACAGATATTAAAAGTATTCAGGGAACTGGAAAACCTGTACAAAAGCTTTACAGCTGTTACCCATGAAGAAGGCCGCAATTATAAAGCACAGTTTGAATTTGCCAAAGCATTGATAGCTGACCAGGTTGAAAGAACAGCCCCTGCATTTGAAATGAGCAATATGGCTGTTGCTTAAAAATTATTCTGCAAAAAGCCTGCATACATATTGCGCCAGGGCAGCCATTCAGGTTGCTCTGTTATGAAATGATTATGGAAGATGGTTATAAGTTGACCACCAACCGATTTTACACGGTTAAGGTATTGCTGTAATTCTACAGCCGCCTGCTCTGCAGTGTAATGCTGCTCAAAGTATGAGTTGGCCTCCATATAACAGTATGGATAAATAAATAGCCCCGTCTTAACATCCAGTTCTATATCAAACCAATAAAAAGGCGACGCAACAGAAGCCCTGAAGCCATTAATACTGCCATAACCCATTGTATAATCTGCTTCAATGCAGTTTTCCAGTAACAAACGATAGGTTTGCGGCAAGCTCATTCGTATATAGTGCTGGCGACTGCACTTAACTTCTTTGCCGGTTATACTTTTCAGCAGGCTTATTTCTTTTTTAAAAATACCCTCATCATCACTGCTTTGCCAAGACGGGTGAATACCTGTTGTATATTTTAACGCATGCTGTTTAATTAACCTTTGCATTATACGGCTGTGGGGCGAAATATTTTTGTCGTACATTCTTGCACGTTCTGCCAGCAGAAAAAAATAAATAGGCTTCAGGTGGTACTTTTCATGCAGGCTATCAATCCACTCATAAGTATCAAAAGGGTCTTTTTGCCAACCGCTCGTAACATTTGAACGTTCTGCAAGTTGTTTAAATTTGCCGGTGAATAATTCTTTATAAAAGCCGCCTGCGTTGCGCAGGAAACCTTTACCCTTATAAGCATAGGCAATATCAACATCGTAAGTTGGAGTGAACGTGAAAGGTGGTAAGTGAAAAGTGAAAGAAGAATATTTTGAGTGAATGATCTTCACCAGTTCCTTCATCCATAAATTAACCAGCGGAACGTGCAGGAAACCTTCTTTAAAAGCCATGCTATTTGCATGCGCATACCTGCCATATTCGTCTGTTTCATGCGGCAGGTACTCTTCATAACGCGAGATTAAATAAAATGAAGCTGCAAAAATATCAAATGGTATATCACCGACTGTTTTAAAAAATGCTTTTATGCCGTTCCAATTAAAACATTCAATATTTTGTGGTTGAATGTTTTGCTGAAGCAACAGGTCGTGAGGCTGTATCCAAATTTCTTTTGCACACACCGGCGTACCTGAATAATTTATTTTAGCGCCCTCATACTGCAAAAGCTCTTCTTTATTTTGGGTTATTGTAAAATCAATCTTATACACCTGCCAAAACAAAACTTCAGCTATATAGCTGAAGCGGTTTGTATTATTTGCAGTATAAATAAGTAACATCAGGTGTTGTAAATATCCTTTACCGCTAATGAAATATTTATCTTAGGCAGGTTTATTATAGCGGTATCGTCAGTATAATTGTCTTCCATCATCCATTCATTATTTTCACCCCGATAGAAAAAATAAATTCTTTTGCTTTTAGCTTCAATACACAGGTAATATTCAAGGGTAGAACATTTTCTGTACTGGATAAATTTATCTGAAAAGTCATACGCTCTTGTTGAATCGGATAAAACTTCAACAACTAAAATTGGCCTGTCGGTGTAGTATTCATGCCGCCCGCCCGGCTCACTTAAAATAACGTCAGGGTAAAGAAAATTACCATCAGGCGTACGAACCTTATAGCCATCAACATTAAGTTGTTTTTTATTGTTAGCAGCCCATGGTTTTAATATGAGAACAAGATTTATAATTATAAAGTTGTGATAAACAGATGCACCGCTCATTTCAAAAAGATTTCCGTTAATGTATTCGTGTTTCAGGTCGCTTTTCTCTTCAAAAAGAAAATATTCCTCCTCATTTGCAAACGGTTTATCCAAAATAATTTCTTTCATACACCTGCCATTTGTTCAAATTTACAAAAAATATATCTTATTCTTTCTTGTGCTTCTCTTTCCACATTTCGTTAAATGTTTTTTGGCTAAAATCAAGGGTCCCGTGGTGTGCCGTCCAGCCTTTAAACACACTGTTCACTACCTTGTTTTTTAGCTTGCCGTTACCCATGTTCATCATGCTGCGGTGCAGGCTTGCCTGTTTCCACATTTTCCATGCAACACGCTCGCTTAACGTGCTGTCGCCTTCAAGTACGGCTTCATGCCTGTTTTCCAATAACAGTTCATGCAGGTTAATTTTAACAGGGCAAACCTCGGTGCAGTTACCGCACAGCGACGACGCATAGCTTAAGTGTTTGTACTCCTTCAGGCCTTTTAAATGCGGCGTTATAACACTGCCGATAGGGCCACTATAAGCTGTTTCATAGCTATGGCCGCCGATGTTCTTATATACAGGACAGGCATTTAAGCAAGCCCCGCAGCGAATACAATACAATGCCTCACGCGTAACGGGATTTGCCAACAGGTTGGTACGGCCGTTATCAAGCAATATAACATACATTTCTTCAGGGCCATCTGTTTCACCAGCCTGCCTTGGCCCGCTGATGATGGTATTATACACAGTAATTTTTTGCCCGGTACCAAAAGTGGCAAGTAACGGCCAGAACAAGTTTAAATCAGTTAGGGACGGTATTACTTTTTCAATACCGGCAATAACTATGTGTGTTTTTGGCCAGGCGCAGCTAAGGCGGCCATTACCTTCATTTTCAGTAACAGCAACTGCACCAATGTCCGCAATAATAAAGTTGGCGCCGGTTACACCTATTTCGGCGGCGGTATATTTTTCACGAAGCTTTTGTCTCGCTACAAGCGTAAGCTGCTCAGGCGTTAAATTGGGTGAGGTGCCCAGCTTTTCTGCAAACAGCTTCGCTACATCCTCTTTGCTTTTATGCATGGCAGGCGTTACAATATGGTAGGGTGGCTCATTATCAAGCTGCTGAATATATTCACCCAGGTCAGTCTCTACGCTTTCAATGCCCTTCTGCTCAAGATAATGGTTTAAGTGAATTTCTTCAGTCACCATACTCTTGCTTTTTACAAGCGTGCGGCAATTTTTGGCCTCGCAAATTTTGCCCACTTCTTCCAGCGCCTGTTCGGCAGTATCGGCCCATATTACTTTAGCGCCACGTTCTGTTATCAGCTTTTCAAAATTCTCCAGGTTAATATCAAGGTTTTCAATAGCGCGCCATTTGGCATTTTTAGCGCGCTCGCGCGCCAGCATTAGATTACTAAACTGGCTTTTACCCTGCACAACCACATTGTTGTATTTACCAATGTTGAAATTGATCTTACGCCTGTGCTCCATGTCAGGCGCTTTAATGGTGCTTTTTGCTATAAATGATGATGCTGAATCTGATGACATGATATAAATATTTTAGCTAAGCTGTATATCGTTGTTCATCGCCTGTTGTGTCACTCACTTTTACTGTTGTTCGGCTACTGAACTAGTTCCAATTTTAATTCCTTTACAATCATTTCAAACGCGGTAAAATATTCTCTTAAGCTTTCCCTTGCTTGTACAAGTGTCTTATTATGTAACCTCACTTCTTCAGTTAAAATATTCAAGTGTGCTTTCCTGTCCTGTATTACAGATTGATAATTTAAGCCCAGCACATTTATATCATGCAAAATGTCATTCTGTAAATCAAGCTCTCTTTCTGTGTTTGGCAAAAATCTGTGCGATTTAAAATCATACTGCAACAAATAAAAAGGGTCGTAGCTATCTGCATCAGGCTTCAATACATATCTAACGGGCTTTGAGCCTTTCAGCTTTGTATTTATATCAGAATGGGCAACAAATAAATTGCTCCATAACCACCCTTTACTTTCTTTTAAACTTTCATCATAATGCTCTAAATGGCCAAAAAATTCAAACTTACTCTTACCGTATTTACCCTCTATCCAATTCTCTTCACCCAATTCAGTACTGTCAAAAAGAAATTGCTCCGTGTAAGCGCATAAGCCATCCTGTATCCATAATAAATTTGCTACAACATCTATGTAAAATTCATGACTGCTTTTATATGGCGGATGGCTTTTACCTTCTGCTTCTAATTTATCAAGCCACTGTTTATATGCGGTAGCCAGCATTTTAGTTTTGTCAAGCTTCCTCATATTGTGGCAATTCAAACTCCCATGAAAGTTTTTTTGCAAGCTTCATATACTTGTCGTACAACCTCTTCCCTGCAGTCGTATCAAGTTTTTTTTCTTTTTTTAATTTTTCTAATTGATTTCTTAACATCAAAACCTCTGTAATCTTTTCATCACGTATGGCAGGATAGGTTTCCTTTAAATCAAATACATTTCTCAGCATTAAATCGTAAGTAAGGTAGTTTGGTGTTATAGTATAATTATCCACATGTCTCTCCCCATCATAATACAATTCCTGGTGTACATGGCCATCCTTATTAAACTTTAATTCTATAATCTCCCAGGGCTCGAATGAAGAAGCTATAATCGGAGAGTGTGTTGCAAAGAAAAGCTGACAATCAGTTGTCAATTGTAGATAGTAATCAATAATTACCCTTTGCAAATCGGGGTATAACGAACGCTCAGGCTCATCAAAAAGGATAATTGTACGATTTGGCTTTAAAAGGTAAAGCGGTAAAGCGCTTAACACCACTTGTTTTGTTCCTGTACTCCATAACCCATAGGGTATTTCATTGCCATTAAAATCTTCAATCTTTATAAAACCAATATCATCCTTTTTTTGAATATCTAATTTTGTTTTTACTCTTAAATGAAATTTTTCTAAAATCGGATTAAGGCATTTTTCAGCAATGTCCTCTATCGGATTAAAACTAGTTTTTTGCCACTCTTCCAACACCTTTAAAGCATTAGTAATAGCCTTCAAGTCATTTCTATTATCTTCTACCACCCTGGAAATCTGTTGACGTATTTTGAATTCTTCTTCTTGGTATTTTTGAACATTTTGTAAAATAATATTCCAAATTAATGATGCACTTTCAATACTAAAATCAATTATTTCTTTTCGATTAAAGTCGTCTATAACTAAATCATGAGACACTACATAGTTTAATTCAGCCGGATATAAAATCAGATTCGGTATTGCACTTACTGCATTAACAGCCATTTTTTCTTGAAAAGAGCGATTATCTATGACAAAGCCATTTTGATTTTGATTATACATTTGCGCGTACTCATGGGGACCCAAACTTTGAGAGTAAGCAATATCAATACCTTTAATAAAGACATACCCATTTTTATTATGGAAACTATACTTTTCTCTGAAAGATCTATGATTATATGTTAACCCTCCAATTATCTCCAGCAACTTCGTCTTCCCGGTGCTACTCTGCCCAATAATACAAACCTTCTCCAAAGGTTCACCTTCCTTCTCATGCCCTTTGGGATATGTTAAATCAATATCCAAGTTTTTAAACTGGTGAAAGTCTTCTATATGTACACCTGTAACCTTCATTAAATTTATTTGTCCTAAAATTACAACAATTTATTCCCTACTTCTCCTCCACATGCTCTGCCGTTGCTGCCAGCGCCTCATAAAATTCCTCACCATACTTGCGTATAATGGCTTCTTTCAAAAACAGGTACACTGGCACTTTTAGCTGTTTACCAAGTTTGCAGGCTGCTTTACATAGATCCTGCCGGGGCTCATAGTTTACATATTCGGTGCCCGGCTCCATCTTACTTTTTACAACCCGAATGGGAAACAGGTGACAACTTATTGGTTTTTTCCAGCCAAGCTTTCCATCATAATAAGCAGCTTCAATACCACACTTTATAATACCTTTTTCATCGCGAAAGCCATAAGCGCAAATGCCGCCATCAATAGTTGGTGTTACCCAGCCAAACTCAGTATCGTAGTGGTACTTACCCTGCTTCTCAATTACTTTCAACCCTTCTTTTGTTAAATAAGGTTTTATTGCTTCAAAGTTGTTTATCAATTCGTCAAGCTCTGCCACCTCAAGTGGTGCGCCAGCATCGCCATCTTCACAGCATCCGCCTTTGCATTTGTTTAAATCGCACACAAATTGTTCTTCAATAACCTGGTCGCTTATAAGTTTGTTGTCTATTGCTATCATGCCCCTATCCCCTAAAGGGGGATTTTGAATGTGTAATATTATTATGCTTGCTGCCTGCGAAGATACATTATTAGTTTAACCTGCTAAATGACGGCTAACATGGTGGTGTAAATTGTAACCCGCTTACAAACCCCCCTTTAGGGCCGCCCGTGCCGGTACGGACGGGGGATGGGGTTAGCAGGTGTCGTCCATTTAAACGTATTTATTAAATGCTTCATATCCTGCACCAAGAACTCATTTACAGGCCGCAGTGAATCCTGTTTGGGTGTAGCATCAAAATACAAGGCACCACGAACGAAGTTTTTTGTCGAATCAGTTAAAAAAAACTGGTTGGCGGTAGCCACATCACCTTCAACATTAAAAAAGGTTCCGTGCACGCCATTGGGTGTTTCAATAAGTGAGTCGCCGATATAATCTGCACGTGCCGAATGTTTATTGGTTAGGTTAAAAACGTCATTTAGCAGCTTTTCAAGGCTATTATTATGTGCGCCAATGATTTTATATGTCAAATATACCCTGCTGTGAAACTGTGGAAATTCAACATTGATCCACCATGGGTTTTCGGCAGAGCTGTCAAAAAAAGTACTGTCTTTTACAACAGTTGCATACACAGGATATTCAAAAGTATATGGGTAGCCGGGTTGATTGAAAGCCTGGTATTTTTTTTCTGGAAAGGGTATTTTAAAATAGCCGGTTGGCTTTGGTGTATATGATGAATTGCATGAGCTGAATAAAATGACTATTGAGAGAATACAGTTAACAGTTAATAGTTGACGATTGACACTTAATGAAGGGAAACGACCACGTAAAAGTTTGCGGTTGCGAAAAGAAATGAACTTGCCTGCGGTTTTTAACATCCTTAATTGTTTACAGTATTAAAACGGCTAAACGTATTATTGCGGCCTGTTATTACTTTTCGGGCCGGGGCTTTATGGTAATTTTTATTTTTTGCAGGCGGTTTTTAGCTATTTCTAATATGGTAAACTCAAAATCGCCTGAGGGCACAGTAGCATTTATAGCAGGTATTTCACCAGCAAGCTCAAGCACCAGCCCGGCCAGCGATTCACTGTTACCCTTTATATTTTCAAAAGTGTCCCCCGGTAACTCCATAAGCCTGCAAACATCGTTAAGTGTTGTTTTGCCATCAAAAACGTAATTATTGGCGTCTATTTTTTTAAACCCGCTTTCTTCCTCGTCAAATTCATCTTTTATATCTCCAATAATTTCTTCCATCACATCTTCAAGTGTTACTATACCGCTTGTGCCCCCAAACTCGTCAACCACAATTGCAAAATGTATATGCTTGCTTTGAAACTCCCTTAAAAGGTCTTTTATAAGCTTTTGCTCGTGCACAAAATATGGTGTACGTATTAAACCATGCCAGTTGTAGTCTGCGGGGTTATTTATAAATGGCAAAATATCTTTTGTATTAATAATACCCACCACCTCGTCAAGATCGTCCTTATAAACGGGCAGCCTGCTGTAGTGCAATTCCTCAATTCTTTGAATAACCTCGTTAAAGGGCGTCTTCTCATCAATGCCATTAACATCAAGCCGTGAGCGCATTATTTGCCTTACCGTTATATTGCCAAATTTTGCTATGCCCCGTAAAATATTTTTCTCATCTTCGTTTTCTTCCGTGCCAATGGCATTATCCAGCTCTTCCGATCCATATTGCCCTCTTCCGCTGTTATCAAACCTTTTTTCAATGGCATCAGTATAGTTAACTAACCAGCTGCCTGCGCGCTTAAAGGCCAGGTAAACCATTGAAACGGGCCAGCCCGCAGATTCAGCGAAACGTATGTTATTACTGCCTGCAAGTACCCGTGGTATAATTTCGCAAAACAATAATAAAACGCCCGCAATAATAATCACTTTAATTGCCAAAACAACCCAAAGCACGCTAATGTTAAAATGCACGGTATCATCAATTATAAGGCTTGAAAGTATGATGATGGCAATATTTATAAGGTTATGGCCTATTAGCAATGATGCAAGCAAAAGCTTAGGCTCTTCCAGCAGGTCAACTACTTTTTTGTATGATGGCTGGTCTTTTGTTTTAAGCAGGTTAATATCTTTTGCAGTAAGGGTAAAAAAAGCAACTTCTGCACCCGACACAAAAAATGACAAAACCATTAGCACCAATAATATAACCGCCAATACAGCGGTTACCGGCGGGGCGCCCGCAGCCATTAAAACCATGGAATGAGTAAAATGTATAAAAGCAGGGTAGTTTTGCAAATTGGTTGTGTTTGGTTAACAATAAGGGCTTAATGCCACATTTAATTAACCAAAATGTGCACTAAACCTATGTAAAAATAATCACTGTATTTTAAAAGGGCAAACCTACATCCGGGTCATCAGCTATAGGTGGTATATCGGCCCCGGGAAATCCTTCTGCACCTTCAGTTCCTGCGGGGCCGTGTGCAGCATAACCACCCCCATGGCCATCACCTCTTTTGTCAAGCATAATAAGGTTATCGCCTACTATTTCTGTTGCAAATTTTTTGTTACCCTCTTTATCCTCCCAACTGCGCGTACGCAACCTTCCCTCCACGTAAATAAGGCTGCCTTTATGTAAATATTTTTGTGCAAGTTCTGCAAGCCCTCTCCATAAAACAACGGTATGCCACTCTGTTTGCGATATCAATTTGCCCGTTCTGTCTTTGTACGTTTCTGTTGTTGCCAGCGGAAATTTTGCCACTGCAATATTCCCTTCAAGATATTGTACATCCGGGTCTTTCCCTAAATTGCCTATCAGCATTACCCTGTTTACGCCTCTCATACAATTTGTTTTTATTCTTCCTTAAATCTAATGTCTGTATTTGCCATAAGCAACCGCGCAAAATTTTTATTGGTTACAATTTTTTAACGCACCGGTGGCTTTGTATTGTATTTCCCATTTAAAATTAACGAAAAAACGATAGACCAACCAACTGTAAACAGCTTTAACAATTAAAAAGTTCGGCCTCCAGGGCATTTTTAAGCGTGTACTGATTTATAAACCGGGGAAACGGCAATTGTGCAACCTCAGCGGGCTTCAACCATTGTAAATGCGGGACTTTTAGTTGTGGGGGTATGCTGGCAAGGGTTACTTTTATAAAATACCCCTTTATATCCTGGTGTGTTAGTTTTTGGGTATCGGCGTTAATTATTTGTACGGCCGGGCTGCCGGTTATACCTAACTGGTTCAATAGCCAGTCATGCACTTTTGCATTGTTCCATTTGGGGTTATCAGCTGTTTCAACAATATAAAACTCAAACAGGTTTTGCCAAATATCTTTTCCTGTTCTTTTATGCACCAGGGTGGTATTGCCGTGTTTAAAAATAAAATAGGTAACCCAGCGTGTTTTGCGCTTTAAGGTTTTTTCTTTTACCGGCAGCATGTTAACCATACCCTGCTTATGCGCAGTGCAGGTTTTTTGCATCGGGCAGCTATTACATAAAGGCAATGCTGGTTTGCAAATAGTTGCGCCAAAGTCCATAATAGCCTGGTTAAAACCGCCCGGATCTTTTTTTAATATCAATTTTTCGGCAAGCGCGGTAAAGGTTTTTTTGGCATCTTTTCCATCAACAGGGGTTTCAATGCCAAATACACGGGCTAAAACGCGCAATACATTGCCGTCAATAACCGGGTATGGCAAGTCAAAGCAAAATGATGCAATTGCGGCGGCTGTATAATCCCCAACACCCTTTAAAGAAAGTATGGTATTATAATCCGCCGGAAATACCCCTTCATACTTATTGGTTATAAGCCTTGCGGTAACCAGCAGGTTTTTGCAGCGGTTATAATAGCCCAAACCCTCCCAAAGTTTAAAAACCTCATCATCATTTGCGGCCGCAAGTTGTTGTATACCAGGGTATTGTTTTAAAAATCGCTCAAAATAGCCCCAGCCCTGCTCAACCCGTGTTTGCTGAAGAATTACTTCGCTAAGCCAAACTTTGTACGGGTCTTTTTCACCTTTCCATGGCATCTGGCGGTTATTATCGTTAAAATGCCAGTGCATTAAAAGCTTTGTAAATTGGCTGCTTGTCATTGGTTAACAAATTTGCAATATATATTTTCTGCTTTCTCATAATTTTTAATATATTTATTTATTATTAATATTTTGGCTTCAAACGATTGCCGTTCAACTAAAAACATCTAATAAATTTTTATATTTTTCGTCCTTTATATTTGCTTTTGTTATATTTGGTATATCAAAGGCATTTTATAAATTAAACAAACCCCATATGAGAAAGTCTGATCTCATCAACAATATTTCTGACAAAACAGGCATACCCAAGGTGGATGTACTTGTAACTGTAGAAACTTTGCTTAAAGAGATAAAGGAAAATTTATCAAAGGGTGAGAACATTTATGTTAGAGGCTTTGGAAGTTTCATCACCAAAAAAAGAGCTGCTAAAATTGGCAGGAACATTAAGAAAAATGTTGCTGTAAACATTCCCGAACACTTCATACCTGCGTTTAAACCTTCTAAAGAATTCGTTAACGAAGTAAAGCAAATGCACAATACACAGTAACTTTGCTCCCCTAATTTGGCTTTCGTGAAAAAACAACAGATAATTCTTGTATCGGGAGGCTTTTTACTTCTTATACTTTTACTTTTTTTTGGAAAAACAGTTCCTGCCAAAACGGCTTCAACTGTTAAGCCTGTTATGCCTGCAACCGCAGGACCACAGGTTATAACCACTGCTGATGTTGTGGGCAAAGCCAAAAAAGCACTTACTCAAACCCAGGCCGCACATGTACTGCAATTGGAAAACAGCGTTGTAAGGGGCGACGTGAAAGCGCAGCAAATAAAAGTATTTAAACAGCTGGCCAACTTTTGGGGCGATACTGCCCAACAGCCGGCAATTGGTGCTTTTTACTTTGGTGAAGCCGCCAAATTGGAAAATTCTGAAAAAAACCTCACCTTTGCAGCCCATTTGCTGTTAGATAACGCTATGGCCGAAACGGATGTCCCCATGCAAACATGGCAAGCAACACAGGCTAAAACATTGTTTAACAAGGCGTTAGAGTTAAACCCGGCAAATGATTCATCAAAAGTGGGGTTGGGTGCCTGCTACCTTTTTGGTAACATATCAGCCAGCCCAATGCAGGGTATAATGGAGATAAGAGAGGTGGCGGAGAGAGACCCTAACAACATGTACGCGCAAATGATGCTTGGGTTAGGGGGTATTAAAAGCGGCCAATTGGATAAGGCGATAGAAAGGTTTTTAATAGTTGTGCAAAAGCAACCGCAAAACCTTGAAGCCGTTTTTAACCTTGCTGAAACGTACGACCGCAAAGGAGATAAAGAAAACGCCATTAAATGGTACAAAGTGGCCGATAATATGGTTACAATACCCGGGGCAAAAAAAGAAATTGAAAACAGGATAAAAGCATTGCAATAACAGACATCTCAATAAACAAAAATTATTTAACTATGCCTTGTGGTAAAAAAAGAAAGCGTCATAAAATAGCAACGCACAAACGTAAAAAAAGACTAAGAAAAAATCGCCATAAGAAGAAAAACAAATAGTTCTTCTAACTTATATATACAATGTTCCCGTCAAACGGGAACATTGTATTGCTTACATACGCTGCCCTGCTTTTAGCAACTTTTACCTTTTCCTTTCCTGAATCTTAGGCAGAATAGTGTTGAGTGACCATGTGGACAGATTATTACTGTGTTGCATTTGCCTGTGCAATACACCGAACATTTATTAAAAAGTTGCAATTTGTGAATAAAGAACTTATTATAAATGCGGCTCCTTCCGGTGTTGAGATTGCTTTGCTGGAAGACAAAAAGCTTGTTGAGCTGCATAGCGAAAAAGCAGATGCCAATTTTGCTGTGGGCGACCTTTACCTGGGTAAAGTAAAAAAACTTATACCTGGTTTAAACGCCGCCTTTATAGACGTTGGCTTTGAAAAAGATGCCTTTTTACATTATACCGATCTTAGCCCCTATGCCCGCTCACTGCTAAAGTTTACGCAGCTGTGCGTTAATGACAAAAGCCCTGGTATATTTGACTTTGCCAAGTTTAATGTTGAACCCGAAATAATTAAAACGGGCAAAATTAACGAAGTGCTTAGCGGCAAGCCTAACATACTTGTGCAAATACTAAAGGAGCCCATCGCGGCAAAAGGCCCCAGGCTTAGTTGCGAAATTTCTTTGCCCGGCAGGTTTGTAGTAATAACACCGTTTAACGATATAGTTGCTGTATCAAAAAAAATACATTCCGCCGACGAAAGAAAACGGTTGCAAAAAATTATTGAATCAATCAAGGTAAAAAACTTTGGTGTTATTGTGCGCACAGCAGCTGAAGGTAAAAACACTGCTGAGCTGCATGATGACCTGTTGAGCCTTGTTGAAACATGGAAAAGCATTCAAAAAAATTTAAAGAACGCGCAGCCACCCGCTAAAATTTTAAGCGAACAGGATAAAACCACCAGTATATTAAGAGATCTTTTGAATGAAGATTTTAACCGTATTATTATTAATGACAAAAACATTTATAATGATATAAAAAGCTACATACAAAAAATTGCCCCTAATAAAGCTGAAATTGTTACGCTGCATAACAACGGTATTGCCATATTTGACCAATTTGGTATAAGCAAGCAGGTAAAATCTTCTTTTGGCAAAACAGTAAACCTGCATAGCGGGGCCTACCTTATAATTGAGCATACTGAAGCATTGCACGTTATTGACGTAAACAGCGGTTATAAAAGTGTAAGCAATAACCAGGAAGAAAATGCGCTGGAAACCAATATGGAGGCGGCTGATGAAATAGCCCGCCAGTTGCGCCTGCGTGATATTGGTGGTATAATAGTAGTTGACTTTATTGATATGAAACTTCCTGAAAACAAAAAGAAGTTACAGGAAGCGATGGAAAAATTTATGCTTAGCGATAGGGCGAAGCATGCTGTACTGCCTATTTCCAAGTTCGGGCTTATGCAAATAACCCGGCAACGCATGCGGCCTGAAGTAAATATTAATACTTCAGAAATATGCCCCAGCTGCAACGGCACAGGTAAAATTACCTCGTCCTTTTTACTGGAAGACGAGATTGAAAAAAGGCTGCACTACCTTATTACGCACCAGCATAAAAATCTTACAATTGTTGTACACCCAATTGTTTACTCACATCTTACAAAGGGCCTGTTTAGCAACATACGCCGCAAGTGGCAAAGAAAGCTTAAAACACCAATTGCAATAAAACCCAACTCAGATTATTACTTTACAGAATTTAAGTTTTTTGATGCAAATGATGAAGAAATAAAGTTTTAGGATAGAAGGGCCCCGCCATGAGCGGGGTTTTTTTGTAGTAACATATAGGCTGCTGCCAGGCACTTCGTTGTTCGCCACAATCTCGTACGCGCCCTTTTCCATTGTGGAGGCTGGGAGGGACCGTCCTAAAAAGAAAATCCTGCATAAAAATGCAGGATTCTATTCTTTTTGCTTTAAAAGTCACATGAAGGGCAAAAGAATAAGCGTTTATTTAGGATTTTTTACAGGTGCACTGTCTGATGATGGGGCATTATAAGCCAGCTCATTATCAGGTACATCCCAATAATCCAAATAGTCATAATTTATAGTAACACTTGGGTGAAATTTACCGGAATTGTCAACAAACCAGGCATTCTTACGGCCATTTGTAATTACTTCCCAACGCCTTGCATCATAAAAAGCAAGCCCTCTGAACATCAGCCCAATTCTGCGCTCCTTCCTCAATTCCTCTTTTGCTGTTGCGGCATCCTGTGTTGTGCCGGCTACCGGGGCTAAACCTGCGCCCTGGTATGTCCGCACTTCATCTATTAAAGATAAGCCACCTGTAATATCGCCGGTATAAATTTTTGCTTCAGCCTTCATAAGCTCGTTTTCCTCGTAGCTGCAAGCCATAAATAGCTCATAATCGCCGATAGAGCGGCTGCCAAATATTGCAGTTCCGCTTATACCATTGCCCCCATCAAGCAACATCCATCTTGTGCCCAAGGCAATACCACGGTCAGGGTAAGTGTAAGGAGCATCAAGTGCCTGAAAATTATTTTTAAACCTTAGGTCGCCTGTTTTAAAATCCTCCACAAGTCTCTCCTGTATAATATAAGCAGCAAGGCTTGCAGGGTCACCTACAGCTTTGGATGCTACTGTGCCCGAAGTGAATGAAATAAAGTCGCTGTTTGCATTAGATCTCGCAGTAAATACGTCATCATCGGCTTTAATGCCATTGTTTGTTAAAGTTAATACCTGGCTCCACTGTGCAGCACTCATGCTTGCAACTGTGGTGTTAGCCAAAATATTCCTGGCTTTGTAGGTATTTATGTTTCTTACCCACATATCCGGTGTAGGGGGAAGACCTTTGCCCACCTGGAAAATGCTGGGTATTAGCTGCCCGAGTAAAGTGCTGTATGTACTGTTATTTGACAGGCCGCCCAATATGGTTGCAGCTTTATCAAAATTTGCATTGGCCTCAGTGATAATGTCCTCTTTGGTAACATATTTATTGTTAGTTGCCGCAGGAGTGTTGTTTATTATGCCTGCATAATACATTGAACCAATTCTTGAATAGGCATAACCCTTCCACCAATAAGCCCATGCTTTAAGTGTATTTTTCTTGGTGTCCGCATCGCCGCCAAAAGTAATATTGTCTACCAGCGACAAAATGTAGTTTGCAGAGTTGTTAAGATTATACATATAGGCCCACTCGTAATACAAGGGGTTATTATAGCTATAACTATTCTGGTTAACCTGCCGTATAAGGTCAGGCTGTTTTTGCGGTGCCTGGTTATTAATAATTACTGTACCGTCTTCCAATGTTACCGAATAAGGGCAACCAATCTGGTTCATGTATTCATTGGCTGCCTCATCATCAACTTCATCACCCATTATTGAATGGAAACCATTAACACCCGCAAAAAAGGCGCCCATAACTCCGTCGTAATATTTAACACCGTTTGATGTAAAGCCATCTGTATATATGCTTCCCTGTGCAAGGGATATAATACCCTTTTCAGTAGACGCACTTTGCGGTGTGGGATTATTTGGGTTTTTTACATTAAGCTGCTTATTGCACGATGATAGCAGCCCCGCGGTTATAAAGGTCGTGATTATTATATTGAGCTTTTTCATATCAAAATAAATTTTAATTTAAGTTTATTACAGGCCTATATTTAAACCAACCTGGTACGATTTGTAGTTGGGCATAGTGTTATGATCGGTACCACGGTCCCATGGTGAGTTATTTGCACCAGAGCTTATTTCAGGGTCATAACCAGTATACTTGGTTACAGTTAAAATGTTGCGGCCGGTAAATACTAACTGAAGTTTTCTGAACGCTTTTACATTAAATGCTTTGGCAATATCAAAAGCAACATAAACGTTTCTCAGGCGAAGGAAAGAGGCATTTTCATAGAAATAGCTTTTGGTACCATCCCTTGAAACCTGTGCATACATGCCACGGTAAAATGCGGTCCACGCTCCGGTTTGGCCATCAATAGTAATTGCCTTGTCATAATCGCCGCTTATACCATCCCTGTACATCCACTCTTTGGTTTGGTTATAAATATGGCTGCCATAAACCCAGTCAAACTGGAAACCGAAAGACAGGTAGCTGTTAAATGTAAAGTCGTTCATGAACGATACATTGAATTTCGGGTTAGGGTCGCCAAAGCTATACAGGTTGGGAGTTACATAGGGCTGCTTGGTTGTTTTATTAACCACAATGCCATTGCTGGCAACAGTATAATCCCCCTGGTTTGTTTTGTCAATATATGGCTGGCCGGTTGTTTTATCAACTTCATCAACGCTATGCAATACCAAATAGCCATACAGCTGGCCAACTTTTTCGCCGGCTGTTAAAACATAACCAGTGCTGCCCGCATAAGATGTAAGCACAACAGGTTGCCCGTCGGTGCTTAAAATTTTAGATACCTGGTGGCCAAAATTTGTTGTAAAGTTCCACGTAAAATTCTTGCTTGCTAAAACACTTGTATTTAGAGAGAAGTCGTACCCGTATGAACCCAAAGAAAATGCATTTGTTTTA
>JABDGS010000028.1 GCA_013285915.1 Bacteroidota bacterium | reverse complement strand
TGCATTGAATTTTGATGGAGTGGATGATCGTGTAACGGTAAACCGGCAGGTGTCAGGCGAATTTACCATTGAGTTTTGGATGAGAACAACCCAAACTGGCCCTTCAGGCAGCCAATGGTATTCAGGAAATGGCATTGTGGATGGCGAAATGCCCGGTGCGCAAAACGACTTTGGTATATCGCTGGTGGGCAACAAGCTATGTTTTGGCATTGGCGAAGCAGGCGGCGCAGATGTGTCGGTGTTCTCCCAATCTGTTGTAAACACAGGCCATTGGGTGCATGTTGCTGCAATAAGGGATTCGCTGAATAGTTTGATAAAACTTTATATTAACGGCATACTTGAGGCATCCGCAGCCGCAGGTACAAACAGCCTTACTGCACCAGCAACGTTAACGCTTGGCGCTATAAACGGCCCGCAGAATTTTTACAATGGCTCTATTGACGAATTGCGTTTCTTTAAAACAGACCGCAGCAATAACATAGCCTCAAATGACATATATGGCACCATCGCCGCCGGTACAACCGGTCTTGTTAATTATTACAATTTCGATGAAGGGATTACAGCGGGCAATAATCCCAATATTTCCCTTTTGCTTGATGGCACAACCGCATTAAATAATGGCACGCTAAGTAATTTTGCTTTAACGGGCAGCACCAGCAATTGGATAGAAAGTTATGCGGCCGTAGTACCGGTTACAACGGCCCCTTCAAGTATCCTGGGCAGAAGCTTTACCGTAAACTGGTCGGCACCTTCTATCGGTATCGTGGACAATAATTATTTGCTCGATGTAGCTACAGATAACCTTTTCAATAACATTATAAGTGGTTATAATAAAAAACCTGTTACAGGTACCTCGGCTGTTATAAAAGGCCTGTCGCCGGTAACAAAATATTATTACCGTGTGGCGCCCGACAAAAATACTGTCACAGGCCAGGGGGCTTATTCAGTCACCAATTCAGTCACCACTGTTCAATTATCAACTATCACTGATTTTACGCCAAAAACAGCTGCAGCCGGTACTGTTATTACCATAACCGGCAATAACCTTGATATTGCTTCGGCTGTTAATTTTGGCGGTTCTCCGGCTACGCTCCAGCATGTTAATGCGGGTACAATTAAAGCAACTGTAGGGGGTGGTACAACCGGTTATGTTTATGTTACATCAGCGGGTGGTGTAGATTCTGCGGCCGGGTTTATTTTCTTTGCCACGCCAACCATTACCTCATTCACACCATCAGGCGGTACAGGCGACACGGTAACTATTCGGGGAACCTACCTGTTAACCACCAGTTCGGTAACGCTTGGCGGCACACCGGCTACGCTTTTACCGGTTACAAGCGATACAAGTATTAGAGTAATAGTAACCAGTGGAACAAGCGGCCCGGTTACAGTTATAACCCAGGGCGGCAGTATTACCGCGGCCGGCAACTTTATATATGTGCCAGCGGTGTTAACAGCCTTTAACCCGCAAAGCGGAACGCTTGGTGATACCATAACCATTACGGGCAGCGGCCTGGCGGGTATCACGGCGGTAAGTTTTGGCGGCCGACCGGGCAGGCTTTTACCAATTACATCGCCAACCAGTATAAAAGCCATTGTTGAAGGGGGCACAACCGGGGATGTTGTGATAAGCAGCGCTTCATCGTCTGCATCAAAAGCCGGGTTTACCTATATAGCTTCACCTCCGGGCAATGCATTAAATTTTGTTGCAAATAATGGAACTGGTAATGTCGTTCAGTTTTCCAATCCTCTAACCGGGAATGATTTTACCATTGAATTCTGGATGAGGCCTACAGTAACCAACGGGGGAGTTAACTCGCCTAATTGGAGCATTGGCCGGGGCCTGGTTATGGGCGAAGGCAGTACCATGGGTATTTCGCAGGTTAACAATGGCCGTCAAATAGGTTTTGGCGTTACTACAAACGTTTCTATTGTGTCCCGAAGCACTTTGGCTGCAAACAGGTGGATGCATGTAGCCGCAGTAAGGATCGCGTCAACCGGGGAAATAAAACTGTATATTAACGGTATTCTTGAGGCTGATGGTTTTGATGTTTCCGGCCAGCTGACTTTGTCGCAAATTTTAGTAGGCGAAAATGACCAGTTTGGGCTATTTTTTAATGGGGACATGGATGAATTGCGACTTTTTAATAGTGACAGGAGCAATTATATTAAAGCAGATATGTCAGATGTTATATCGCCCTCAACACCCGGGCTTGCAGCCTATTATAACTTTGATGAAGGCAATCCTGGTGGGGACAACGCAGGGCTTACTTCCCTATACGACGCTACAGCTAATAATAATACGGCCGTGCTTGGCAATTTTGCCTTAAATGGCACCAGCGCCAACTGGGTTCAAAGCAATGCTATGGTGCTTGCTTCGCCAAAACCTGCCACTAATATCAGCTCTGCCAGCGTTACCGCCAACTGGTACCCGCCTGCTTACCGTGCTGCCTCAAGTTACCAGGTTGCTGTGGTAACAGACACCATTACCAACGGGGCTGTAAAGACAGTATCGGTTGACGGTGGGGCAACTTCTGTTAATATAACGGGGTTGTCGCCCAATGTTAAGTATTACTACCACGTACGTGTATTTACCGGTAACGTTGCCGAACCCTTGTCGCCTTATTTTGCTGCGTTTACAACAACGCCGGTATATACCTGGACAGGGGTTGTTAGCACAGACTGGAATGATGCTGCCAACTGGGATGTTAATGCAGTACCAGGCATTGATAATGATGTGAACCTACCGGCCGCACCCACCAACCAGCCCACGATAAGCTCAACAGCAACGGCGCATAGTATTACGATAGGTGGAACGCTAACGGTCGCCAGCGCAGGGACGTTAAGCATTACAGGTGATGTAACCAGCAGCGGCACCTTTGATGCAACAGCAGGCAGCATAACCTTTAATGGCACAACAACACAAACCATAGCAGGCAGTATAACGGTAAACAATTTAACGGTAAACAATACAGCCGGGGTAACACTCTTCAGCGGCATAACAAGAGTATTGGGAGTATACACCCCAACAGCAGGGGTGCTAACCAGCAATGGCCACTTAACATTAGCCTCAACCAGCAACGGTACTGCAACAGTAGCCAATGGCGGCAGTAACAGCGACTATATAACAGGCGATGTGACCGTAGAAAGATACATACCCGCCCACCGCGCCTGGCGCATGCTTACGGCACCGCTAAGCCAGTCAGGCACTATTTACAATAACTGGCAGAATGGAGGTACAGCTGATGGCAGCACAGGGGCAGAGATGTTCCGCCCCGGTGGCGGCAATGGCTTTGATGCAGCAGGTAAGGCAACCTCAATAAGGACTTATGATGAGATAGCCGACAACTGGGCAGACCTTGCCAATACCAATGCAACAAGTTTAGGTAATAACAATGCCGCAGCAGCCAACAGCGCCTTTGCCATATTTATTACAGGGCCCTATGGAGATATAGCCCATATAACCAGCAGCTCAGCAGCCACTACGCTAAAAGCCACAGGGCTGCTGCAAACAGGCACCCAAACGTTTGGTTACAGCGCGCCGGCAAACCATTACATACTCACAGGTAACCCCTATGCATCACCCGTGGAGCTTACCGGTGTGGTAAACAATGCTGCAGGTATCAACCAGCAGTTCTGGGTATGGGATGCCAACCGCAACGGCACATCCTTAGGCGGTTATGTAACCTTTACAAAAGTGGGCGGCAGTTATATAAGCGATATGTCAGCAGGGCAAAGCCAGCAAACCACCGTGCTGCAAAGCGGCGAAGCATTCTTTACCCAAGCCTCATCAGCTACGCAAAGCATCAGTTTTAACGAGAGTGATAAGGCTGATATATCAAACAGCACCAATGGAGTGTTCTTTGGCCCTGCACCAACAGAACCCATATCCCTGTTAAGGATAGCACTAAACAGGAGCATAAACAATACCATGCAGCCGGTAGATGGCGTGGTAGCTATTTATAACAGCAGCTATAACAAAGATGCCAGCGATGATGCAGCCAAGCTGTTTAATTATGATGAGAACCTCAGCATAAGAAGCGGCAGCAACTACGCAGCCATACAAAAAGCACCGCTGCCTGTAACAGGCGACAGTATGTGGCTTGATGTATATGCGATGAAGGTAAAGGCAAACTACTCATTCACGTTTACACCACAGGATATGCCAGCCACGGTACAAGCCTATATAGTGGATAACTACCTGCAGACCAGTACCCCGCTTGATCTAACCCAGACAGCAACCATAAGCTTCGAAACAGGCACAGACAAAGGCAGCTATGCAGAAACAAGGTTTGTGGTGGTGTTTGCAAAACAAGGCACCTTAGCTACGGTAGTAACCACGCTTAAGGCGTGGCCGCTGGCCAAGGGCATACAGGTAGAATGGCAAACTGCTACCGAGCAGGGTATACAGCAGTACCAGGCAGAAAGATCAGCGGACGGGCAAACGTTCACCAAAATGGGAACAGCAGTACAGCCAAGGAACAGCAACAACACAGAAACCTACAATATAACCGACCAGCAGCCCAATGCAGGCGATAATTATTACCGTATAAAAGTGCAAAGCAAAGATGGAACAGCAGTATACAGCAATGTGGTATTGGTAAAGATGCAGAAAGGCAAAGCAGCGTTCAGCATTTACCCCAACCCTGTGATACGCAAACAGCAATTGCATTTTGTAATGCAAAATATGGAAGCAGGTAAATACACCATGCAGTTGTTCAGCAGTGATGGCAAGCAGCTGATGCAAAAAATAATGCAGTACGATGGCCAAACCACCACGCAGCAGCTAAACCTGCCATTATCCATCGCCACAGGCAGCTACAGGCTGGTATTGCTTGATGAAAAAGGCAATGAATGGAAACAGCAGGTGGTGGTGCAGTAAGGGGGTCCGGAAGTCGGCAAGACCGAAAGACCGGAAGTAAAGAGTAAAGAAGGTTGACAGATAGTAGCGTAAATATTGTTGGGTCATGCCGTGGCGTGACCCAACAATATTTTGTTTATGAAGCTAAAGGCTGACCAACAAACAAACAGTACGAGTGTGCGACACCTGTCCGAATGGATAGTTCATCCGGGTGGGCAAGCGGCGGCGCCATGAAAAACCATTGCCGGGCACAAAACGATAAAACACAGAACACAAAACAAAAAAACCTAAAACTCAAAACACAAAACAATAAAACCCAAAACAAAAAATATGAAACCAACAACCAAGAAAATGTTGCTTATAGCATGCGTGCTGTTAACAATACCATTTTTACATGCCTTTGCGGGCAGCCCCAGCAGCCCCGGGGGCGAAATAGGCGCACCGATAGATGGCGGCATTAGCCTGCTTGTTGCCGCAGGTATAGGCTATGGCGCTAAAAAAGTAAAGGACGCAAGAAAGAAGGCAAAGCAGGATATGGGTAAAGAAGTTTAATAATGCCCGAAATAGTACGCCTTAATTAAACAGTAAATATGCTTATTAGAAAAATACTGAAAACCTAAGCTTTGCAAAAAATGGTACACCTGCGGTATAGCTAACCTCGTCAATGGGCATTGTTTCGTACCGCAGCCTTGACTGGTAAGCCACCTGCGATTCAAACCATGTTACATTAAACAGGTTTTCAATGGCTATTCCTAACTCGTATTTCTTTTGGGTATAGTTTGCTGTAAGGTCAGTGAGAAAATAGCCTTTTGCTGTAAGACTGTAATTGCTGTTGGCTGGCCTGTCGTGCAGGTAACGGTAGCTAATGCCACCATTAAACCCATTGGCAAATTTTACATACAGGCCGGCGGTGCTTGTAAAAGTAGGCGCTGTTGCAAGATAATCCTGGCCTTTTGGTTCATCCAATGCGCGTGGCCTTGCAAGGTTAACATTTACATCGCCGTACAGCCATTTAGTAATTTGGTAACGCGCGGAAAGATCAATGCCATCTCTCACCGTTCTGCCACCGGGGGTAACGCTCTCATCACCATAATCAGAACCGTAAGTAAACTCCTGCTGCAGGTATATATACCACAAGGCTGCATTTATATAAAGTTTTGGCAGGGGTTTCCAGTTAACACCAAGGTCAACGCCATAGGCCGCTGGCAAAACCCCGTAACCAGCATTGCCAATAACTACCCGTGCATCGTTAGAATGAAAGCCCTTGCCCGTTTTAAGGTAAAACTGCATGTGGTTGTTAAGCGTGTATTGTACGTTTAACTTAGGGCTTACAACAGCTTTACCGCGGCCTGCGTTGGCACCTATATATATTTTCGCAGCACTGTCGGCCGCAGGTGCATTGTTCAGGTAGTAAAAATGAAGGTAATCGGCCCTTATGCCAATATTTAAAAGCCATTTTCCCGTTTCAAGCGTTTCATCCGCATAGCCGTTTAAATTATATTCTTTTACATTGCCCAATTGCAGGTAATTTAAAATTTGGTGGTTTAATGTATGAGCCAGCCAGCTTGGGTGCGTGGCATCGTACCTGGCCGATATGCCTGCTGTTGTAGTAAGTATGCTATTGCCAACGTTGGCCTGGCGGGTAATTTTGCTGTTATAGCCAAACAGGTCCCTGCTTTCATGCTGGTTAAATTCGTCACCGTGTACAGGGTCAACCAAATAGAAAGTAAAATTTGTTGTAAGGTCAAAATAGTAGTTTGAATAATATACCTGGTTTTCAAGCGTGATATTATTAGCTAAATACGATGTAAGTTTAATGTTTGCATTGGTGCGGTAAGTGTAGCCGCCTTGCGCACTATCAATAACACCAAACCTGTCGGGTATATACCCTTCTGCCACAGCCCTGTTAGGTATTTCGCCTGATGCACGCCACGATGAATTAAAGTAACTTAGTACGGCGCTTAATTTATTGTTCTTGCCTATTGGCGTATTATATTTTGCCATTAAGTTAAAGCGCTTAAAATGCTGTCCATAGTCAAACGGGCCATCACTATATAAAGCCTCACCTGCTACGTAAGCGCTTTGGCCTTTTTCTTTTGCTTTGTCGTTTAGCAGGTTTATCATAGCAACAGCCCTGGCGGTTTTAAATTGCCCGGCTTCTATTTTAATCATATTCTTATCAAGCACATTAAGGGTGTTGTAACTAACATAACCGGCGGTGGTAAAATCGCCTTTGCTGGCGTAGTAGGGGCCTTTGCCAAAATCATAACTGCCAATTGTTTCGGGTATTACAAAATGCAGGTCTGCCCAACCCTGCCCATGTGCCTGCGACACAAGGTTAACAGGCATCCCGTCAGCTGAAATATTTACATCTGTGCCATGGTCTGCATCAAAACCGCGCAAAAATATCTGTTCAGCCTTGCCGCCACCAACCTGTTGTGCAGTAAACAGGCCGGGCACAAGCCGGAGCATATCCTGTGCTGAACGTGCGGGTTTCATATTAAGGTCAATACTGCTCAGCGTGCGCGAAGTAATTATGGAATTTAGTTTGCTTGATATTACTACATCTTTCAAATTGATATCTCCTCTTTCAAGCCTTACATTAGTTGCATGCAGTAAAACATCCGCCTGTATTTTTTTAGTTGAGTAGCCAATGTAGCTTATAGAAATGGTATCTGTCGCCTGCACATTTTTTAATGCAAAAAAGCCCTCTTTATCAGTAAGCGTGGTCGAGTTGTTTTGTACATCTGTTATAATGGCACATTCCAGCGGCTCAAATGTTTGCTTGTCAACAACGCTGCCTTTTAGCATGGCTTGGGCGTGTGCTGATGATGCAATGGAATAAAAAGATATGATAAGTACAGGTAAAATTTTAGGCATGAAAACGTTTTAATTATCCTGCTTCAAAAATTTAAATGTGCGAGGACGAAAGAGCAACTTAATAACACGTTTATTTCGTGTATAACACATTATCATAAGCAAAGCAGCCTATGCATTCTTAACCGTATAAGGCTATGCTTATGGCTTGCTTATTGAAGTGTTTTAAATTTTAACAGGAGAATTGTGGGGGACGTATTTGCTTTGAAAGAAATACTGAACGCGGCTTATACAATCGCGGCAAATTATATGCATTTATAATCGGTTCAACTGAGGTGATGCATAAGTAAGTATTATACGAAAAGTGAACGGGTACAGGCTCTGCAGTTTTTGTGGTGTCTTGGCTTTTGCCGTTTGCGTCTTTCTCGCTGTCGGCAAGCTGCTTTTCAACGTGGTTTGCGCCAAACTTTGCATGCACGGTGGCAATATGTTCAGCTTCGGCAAAACAGTGACTCCATGCATCGCTAAGCATCGGTATCAGCGGTTTAAGCATAACCGTTACATATAGCAGCAAAAGGTAATATGCAATGGAAAACTTCATCAGTTAGTAAAATTGATCAAAATAAAAAGCCCGGTACAAACCTATATACGCTGAAAAAAAGAACAAGGATTTTATAGTGGTAATATTAAATTTCAATCATGAATTATTGAGGCAGATAAAGCAAAAATTCCCCTTTTGAGGGGAAAGAATGGTAAACAACAATATTTAATAAATGGAGGATATGGGACTTTTTTTGAATAAGATGCTTATAAAGGGTTACATGCTGGTGCTTTAATGGTTAATTCACGGCCTACATGCTATGTATACGTAAAACTTGCCCGGTTGGTTTTAATCTTAACAAATTATTGTTGGCTTGTTAGTAAAGAGGATCATTGTGTTGAAACCGGGTGCAGGCTGCGCTTTCAAATGTGTTAGCGGCCGTTTACCCTAAATCCCTATCTTCGCGGCGCAAAAAGTTCTTTAAATACAATGATCAGCAGAAGAAACATACGTGTTAAGGTAATGCAGTTATTATATGCCAGTGAGCCCGGCGATAATTTGAATGGCAGAACCGACGCAGTAAAAATATTAAAGCAACAACTGAACCAGAGCTGTGACCTTTTTATATACCTGTTATATTTTTTAACCGAGGTAGCCCGTTACGCTGAAAAAGATGCGCAAAAAAGGGCTAACCGTAATTTGCCGTCGTCAGCCGACCTTAATGTAAATACCAAAATTTCAGGAAACAACCTTTTGTGGACGATACTTGAAAGCCCGTCATTCAAGCAGGCCATACAGCAGGCAAAACCTGGTTTTGAGGAAACAGGGGATGAGGTTAAAAAAGTGTACCAGGTTATGGTTAATGTGCCTTATTACCAGGAATATATAACAAAGCAGGGCAGGGAGAAGGGTACTGAGAAAGATATACTGTCGTTTATTTTTACCGATATGATGCTTGCTGATGACAATTTTGTGGGGCATGTGGAAGAGCATTTTAATAACTGGGACGACGATGCCGAAATGATGAACCAGCTGATGCACAACTATTTGCAAAAGCCGGCTGCATTTAATTTGCAGGAAATGATAGGGGAAGAAAAATGGAAATTTGCCCGCACCCTGCTAACTACCACAACAGAAAAGAAGGATTATATTATTGATATTATTAAGCCCAAACTTAAAAACTGGGATGCAGACAGGATAGCGCTGCTTGACATGATATTGATGCGTATGGGTGTTTGCGAGTTTTTGTATTTTGAAACCGTGCCCACAAAAGTTACTATTAATGAATATATTGATATAGCCAAGGAATACAGTACCCCCCAAAGCGGCCAGTTTGTAAACGGCATATTAGACACCATTCATAAAGAACTGATGGCGCAGGATAAAATACATAAAGTTGATTTTAAGCAAAAAACAAACTAATAATAATATTTTTGCCCCAATTACCTTATTTATATGAAAAAGGCTTTATTGTATATTAGTATTATTGCCGCATTTGCACTGGGATGCCAGGATAACCCAACACCCGTGCAACAAACTGGCAAATTAGACCAGACCCACCAGTTTGATACTGCTAATTTCACCACTATTCAGTGGCTTGACTCCACAAAAAATTTTGACACCGTAACGCAGGGTGAAAAAGTAAAGATCGTATTTCGGTTTCTAAATACAGGTAATAAGCCTTTGTTTCTCTCTGAGGTAAGGCCGGGTTGCGGCTGTACACTGGCTGATTTTACAAAAGGTGCTATATTGCCCGGTAAGCAGGGTGAGGTTACAGCAGAGTACGACAGTAACCATGGCTTTGCCAACCAGCCTGTGCGAAAATCAGTATTCGTAACCTGTAATGCAAAAAACAAATTGCACAGCAACCTTATATTTACAGGTTATGTAAAAAAGAAGGCAGCTTAACATTTTCATTATCTTTTTAATTTAATAAATAACAAACAATGACTCTTTTGAACGCAGTTTTATTAATGACCCCGCCTTCAGGCCAAAGTGGTGGCGGCAGCAGCTTTATGACACCTTTATTTATTGGTGGTATATTTTTAATTATGTGGTTGTTTATGATTAGGCCACAGGCAAAAAAAGCTAAAGAACAAAAGAAATATATTGACAACCTGCAAAAAGGCGATAAAGTAGTAACCAACGCAGGAATACATGGTACTATTTACAAGGTTAACGACGATACAACCATTCAGTTGGAAACAAGCCCTGGCAGCTATCTTAAAATGGAAAAATCTGCAATAAGCCTTGATTTAACGCAGGCCATTAACAAAGCAGCAGCAGCACCGGCAGAGAAGAAATAAGAACCATGATTGGTAAGATTATAATGGATTATGAGGAAAGTGTAAGCTTTCCTCTTTTTCATTAGCACTCATACCATTTCCTCATAATCTCCCAACATCCGTGTAATCCTCGTTCTGTTTGCTCTAATTTTGCAGCGACTTTTCATTCCCTCAAAATCACAAAACCGTCCTTGTAGATTATGGTTTTAAAAGTTGGTTTAACAGGTGGCATTGGCAGTGGTAAAAGCACTGTGGCAAATATCTTCAGGGTATTGGGTATACCCGTGTTTGATGCTGATACCGCCGCTAAAACCATTATGAACGAGGATGAAGCCCTTAAACAGCAGGTGACGGAATTATTTGGTACCCAATCCTACATCAACGGCCAACTTGACAGGAAATATATTGCCGGTATAGTGTTTAGCAACGCCTTTAAGCTGGAGCAGTTAAATGCCGTGGTGCACCCCGCAACCATTGCCGCCGCGGAAAGATGGTTAAATATTCAAACTACGCCTTATGCTGTAAAGGAAGCCGCAGTGCTTTTTGAATCTGGTTCCGCTGCCGGGCTGGATGTTGTCATCGGCGTCTTTGCCCCGCAGGCATTGCGTATACAAAGAGTAATGGAACGCGACAATGTTACCCGTGATGAGGTGCTTAAGCGGATGGGCTACCAGATAGACGACGAGATAAAGAAAAGGCTTTGTGATTTTGTGCTTACAAATGATGAGCAGCAGTTACTGTTACCACAGGTGATATCTTTACATGAAAAGCTGTTACAATATTCAAAAAATGATGCATGAGCAATCGCATTAAAGGACTGCTTATACTAGTTTTTGCCGCAGCGGTAATATGCTGTGTCATCGTATTTGTAATTATTCCAAAAGCCGCTGCCATTACACTGCCATACCGTTGGGATAATATACCCCTGCGCCAGCCCCGCAGCATCATTATTCAATACCTTGGTAAACCCTCAGACAGCCTGGCCGGGTTAACCGATACCTGGATAGCGAAAAGAAACCAAAGTGATTATGAATTGAGGTTAACCTATACAACCGATACAGTTTCAACATCATACAAGCTTTACTTTAATTATCATCTTGGCTTTTTTCACAAGCAGTACCTGCTGGTTGAGAAGTGATTGCATTAAGTTACATAAACCTGCACCGTAGTTTTCATGCCAGCAAAAACGTATTCTTGTGTTTTATCATTCACAATATGCCCCAGAGGGGCAAAAACTTTGTAGGCACTAAGCCAGAAATATATCATTGCCTCGCAGAGGCAAAACGCTTTTAATGTAATGCCGGTTATATTTTGCTACAAAGCTTTCGCTCCGATGGAGCTGAATGCAGGCATATGCTTTTTACATACTTTTCTTATCACCAAAAAATGTATTGCTTTCGCTATGCGCCGTATAAGAATTTTTTTTGATAAATCAAAGGTCTACGCTATCCCTGCCTGAGACTGTTAACAGGGTTTGCCAAAGCTGCTTTTATTGACTGGAAGCTGACAGTTAACAGTGTTACCACCAGTGCGCCTATGCCTGCTGAGGCGAATATCCACCATGACACAGGCGTTCTGTATTCATAATTCTGCAGCCATCTATGCATTAAATAAAAGGCAAGCGGCGATGCAATAAACAGCGAAACAACAACAAGTACCACAAAATCTTTTGACAGCAATTGCCAAAGGTTAAATACTGATGCGCCAAGCACTTTTCTTACCCCAATTTCTTTTATACGCTGCTCTGCTATAAACGATGCCATACCAAATATGCCCAGGCACGAAATAAAGATGGCCAATACCGCAAAAAAGCCTGCCAGCTTGCCAACACGCTCTTCCACGGCAAACTTGCGGGCATATTCTTCGTCTGCAAACTTGTACTCAAATGGCTGCCCGGGGTTGTACCGCGTATATACCTGGCCTATTTTTTTAAGGGCCGCCTCAACACCAGTTCCAGCTTTCATTTTTATATTTAAAACACTCAGCTTCCATGGCGCCATAAAAAACACCGTTGGCTGGGCAGGGCTAAAAGGCGATTCCATCACCATATCTTTTATCACTCCTATAACGGTAAAATTGTAGCCGTACCAGTGCACGGTTGAACCAACAGGGTTTTTAAACCCCATCATTTTGGCGGCACTTTCATTTAAAACAAAAGCAAAGCCATCCGCCCCGCCTGTTGGTGTACGGTAATCCCTTCCCTGTACAAACTGCCAGCCAATGGTTTGCCCATATCCCATAGATATACCTACCGTTACAAAATTTTGTGTGCCATTTTTATCCCTTCCCGCCCAGTCAAAATTGGCCTGGGAGTTGTTTGATTCCGTTACCGGTGTAGAAGACCATGCAACGCCTGTTACAGTGCCCGTCCTAATAAGATCATTACGGAATGCATCAAAATGTTTAGCAATATCTGGCGTAAGCGATTGAACGGTTATCAAACCTTCCCTGTTATAACCCACCGGGCGGTTTTTGGCAAATTGCACCTGGCGAAAAACAATAATAGTGCTTATTATAAGTGCGATTGACGCGGTAAACTGCACCACCACCAGCACCTTACGCGGCACGGTGGCCAACCTGCCTGCTTTGTAAGTACCCTTTAATACCTTAACCGGCTGAAAAGACGACAGGTAAAGCGCCGGGTAACTGCCCGCAACCAGCCCCGCAACAAGGGTAAAACCAAGGCCGGCAGCCCAAAACAATGGGTTAGCCAATGGCAGGTGCATGTTTTTGCCTGCAACATCGTTAAACAAAGGCAGTAAAATAACCACCAGCAGCAAACTAAGTACAAAGGCCATAAAGGCCATCAGTAACGATTCGCTAAAAAACTGGTATATCAACTGCCTGCGCCCGCTGCCTATAGCTTTTCTAATACCCACTTCTTTTGCACGTTTCTCGCTTTTTGCTGTGGCAAGGTTCATAAAGTTTATACATGCCAGCAGCAGTACAAACATGCCTATGGTACCAAAAAGCCACAGGTATTGTATGCGGCCGCCTGTGTTAATGCCATTTTTAAATTCCGCGTACAAATGCCATTTGCTCATGGGTTGCAGAAAAATAATAGGTTTAAACCGCTGGTCGCCGTTGTTTGCCTTATTATATTTTGCATTCTTTATGCTTGCAGAGGCTTTATTTACGTCAACCCCATTAGCTAACTGTACATAAATATTCCAGCCGTTATTGCCCCAGTTGGCAATATTGTCTTTTACGCGTTGCCCCTGTAACTCCCAGGGAACTATAAATTCAAGGTCATTAAGGGTAGTGTTTATGGGCAGGTCTTCGTACACACCGGTAACTTTAAGTGCGGCCGTATCGTCAAATTTTACTATTTTATTTATCGGGTCCTCATTGCCAAAAATCGCCGTTGCGACAGTATTTGACAGCATAATAGAGTAGGGCTCTTTTAAACCACCCGAATTGCCGCTCAGCATTTTTAAGGAGAATAACGATGGCGCACCCGCCTGCATATACTTGCCCGTTTTTACAAATTTATTTTTGCCTGCTGCCAGTATGTGCTTATCCGTACCTGTTGATATTACGATCATGCTGAATTCCCTTCCATAGGTGTTTTGCAGTTCAGCCCCCAGCGGCATGGGTATGGCTGGCTGTGTGTATACCTCGCCGTTAAGCGTTTGGTGCTGCATAACCTGGGCAATGCGGTCATAGTTCTTATGGTACTTATCAAAACTTAATTCATCCGCCATCCAAAGGCTGATCAATAAAACCACGGCTATACCAACAGATAGGCCTGTAATATTCAGCAGCGAATGCATCTTGTTTTTACCAAGGCTGCGAAAAGCAGTTTTGAAATAGTTTTTTAGCATGGGAATAATTTTTTGGAAGGATGTAACGGGCTGCGCGCCCGCGCGTTGTACTTGTTACCGCTAAACTTAAAT
The DNA here is from genome assembly GCA_013285915.1 of Bacteroidota bacterium. Lineage (GTDB taxonomy): Bacteria > Bacteroidota > Bacteroidia > Chitinophagales > Chitinophagaceae > JABDFW01. The sequence goes on along the minus strand of JABDGS010000028.1, from coordinate 23,323 downwards.
ATGGTTACAGCAAAACGATAAAATATTTGGAGGAGAGGAGTAAGGGCACAGTTATATACTTACACAGCTGCTTGTAACGCGAATTAATAATAAACCACTCATCCACAATATTCGCCGTTCGTGTTAAAATCATGTACTATGCAAAACAAGGTACATAGCTTTGGTGTGTAATAATCAATGATAGATACTTTATTATTTAAAATACATGACATGAAAAAGTTCTTTACGCTGCTTACTATTATAAGTTTAGCAATCCATTCAACTGTTTTATTAGCCCAAACTACCACAAAAGTAGTTAAGGGACAGGTAGTTGCACAAAAAGCTGTTGATGCTGCAACGGTATCTCTCTTAAACATAAAAGACAGCTCCCTGGTAAAAACAGCCGTTACAGATGCCACAGGCAATTTTGAAATAGGCTTTTCAAAAGAAGGTAAGTTTATCGTTTCGGTGCAGGCCATAGGTTATAACAGCTATTACAGCGAGGCATTTGATATAAACTCAGCAAACCCTGCATACACGGTAAAGCAGGTGGTACTTACTGCCCAAAGCCAGCAATTGGGTAATGTTATGGTAAGCAATAAGAAGCCATTTATTGAGCAAAAGATTGACAAAACCGTAGTGAACGTAGATGCATCGCCGACCAACGTTGGTTTAAGCGCCCTGGATGTGCTGGAAAAATCTCCGGGCATTACCGTTGACAAAGACGGCAATGTTAGCCTGCGCGGCAAACAGGGTGTTATGATATTAATTGACGGACGGCCAAGCTATTTAAGCGGCACAGACCTGGCAAATTATCTTAAAAACCTCTCCAGCAGCAACCTTGACCAGATTGAGATAATGACACAACCACCCGCCAAATACGATGCATCAGGCAATGCCGGTGTAATAAACATCAAAACAAAAAAGACAAAAGTTAAAGGTCTTAATGGCAGTGTTACTGTTGGTGGTGGCCAGGGTTTTTATCCTAAAGCAAACGAAAGCTTTAATATTAACTACCGCACTGGTAAAGTAAATGTGTTTGGCAATTATGGTTACAATTATTACAAAGGTTTGCAAAGCCTTGACCTGCAGCGTAACTTTCGCGACCAAACCACGCAGGATATTGAATCGATCTACCGCCAGCATACAGGCATGACGAGGTTTAACCAAACCCATAGCTTTAAAGCAGGTGTTGATTATTATGCAAGTAAAAAAACAACTATCGGGTTTGTAGTAAACGGCTATACAAGCCCCTCAAGCAATAACAGCTATAACATAACAAATATTTTTGATGCAAATAGTGTTATGCAATCACAGACGCTTTCACCCAGCACTTCAAAAGACAAATGGGGTAATATAGGCGGTAACTTTAACCTTAAACATACATTTGATACGCTTGGTACTGAGTTGACGGCTGATGCAGATTACATGCGTTACTCTTCATCATCACACCAAATGTTCGACAACTATTTTTACAGCCCGCAGGGAAATAAAATTCAGCCTGATGAAACATTAAGAGGTAACCTGCCTGGCCAAATAGACATTTATAGTGTTAAAGCTGATTATACACACCCGTTAAAAGGCAACGCAAAATTTGAAGCTGGTGTAAAAAGCAGCTATGTAAAAACAGATAATAACGCGCAGTACGATAATCTTGAAAATGGTGCGTGGATAGTTGACAGTGGCCGTACCAACCATTTTATATATACCGAAAATATTAATGCTGCTTATGTAAACCTGAACAAACAGTTTACAAAAAAGTGGAGTGTACAGGCAGGCCTCCGTTTGGAAAATACCAATGCCAAAGGCGACCAGCTAACCACTGACTCAAGCTTTACAAGAAGCTATACGCAGTTGTTTCCAACGGCTTATATTGGGTATGCAGCAAGCGACAAAAACCAATTTAGTTTAAGTTATGGAAGAAGGATTGAAAGGCCGGATTATGAATCGCTTAACCCGTTCTATCATTTTCTTGACAAATACACTTATGAAGTAGGTAACCCTTATCTTAAACCACAGTTCAGCCACAATATTGAATTAACACATTCATTCAAAAGCATACTAAATACAACACTTAGCTACAGCACAACAAACGATATTATACAGGAAGTGTTAGAGCAGGTTGACAGCACACATACATCATTCGTAAAAAGAAGCAATATAGCCAGCCAGCGCAGTTTTGGTTTAAGCATGAATGCAGGTTTGCCTGTAACAAAATGGTGGAGAACAAACATATATGCCCAGGTAATTAACAACCGTTATAAAGGCTTTGTAAATAATGGAAACATTGACGTACAGGCTACCGGTTTTATGGCAAACATGAACAACCAGTTTACACTTAAAAAAGGCTGGACATTAGAGCTGAGCGGTTTTTACAGGAGCCAGATGATAGAAGGTATTTTGGTTGCAAGGCCAATGGGCAAAGCTGATTTTGCAGTTGCAAAAAGCATCTTGAAACAAAAAGGAACGATAAGGGTAAACATAAGCGATTTTGCCAACCTGCAAAGCTTCAGGGGTTACAGCCGGTACCAGAATGTTGATGTAACAATACACAACCATTGGGATAACCGCGTAGTAAACGTAAGCTTTACATACAGGTTTAATAAAGGACAAAGCCTGCAGCACCGCGACCACAACGGCGCAGGTGATGAACAGAGCAGGGTGAAGGGAGGGAATTAATTTTAGATTGCAGATTGGCGATTGCAGATTGATTGAAGCGGAGCGGTTAGAAAAAATATATGGTTAATCAATTCTCATCACAATCTGCAATCCGCAATCTGCAGTCGGCAATCATTTAGGTTTGGTTATATCACAAATCCCCTGCCGTTCTTTTCTAAGAATGGGGGGATTTTTGTTTGCGGTGTTGGCAGTAAATGATGCCCGTAAAATAGTATCTTACGCGTTATCCCTCGCCTTTTTTACAATGCCCTGTATCTCGTCTTCCAATTGTGCTATGCTTATCTTAAGCAGTTGAAGATATTCCTTTTGTTCGCAGGTTAAATTATCGTCTTCCATCAGGTTAACAAGGCTTATCATGTTTGCAACAGGCCTGCGTATCTGGTGGCTTTGCATGGCGGTTACCTCATTAAGCCTGTAGTTAAGCTCATTCATTATGGTAACATCCCGCGTAATTATCGCCACGCCGGTAACAACCCCTTTTCTGTCACCATGCACTGGTGTCATTTCTACTTTTAAAAATATTTTTTTCCCGTTTCGCCCTGGTAATTCAAATACTTCTTCACTAACATTGCCTTCAATTGCTTTTTTAAACTGCCGGTAAAAATATGCCTGTGCTTCAGGCTTTACATAGTCTCTAAAGTCGTCCCCTGCTGTATACTGTTTATTATATAATTGCAGCGAGAGCATATTTGCGGACTGGTTATAAGATAATATCCTGAAATCCCTGTCCAGCAAAAGAATGCTTTCACTTGCACTGTCCGACATTAGTTTAAGCACGCGCAGCTGCATTTCAACACTAAGGCCTTTATACAGGTTGGCACCCGCTTCAAAGCCGGTGCATGCAATACCACATAAGTCGCCTTTTGTATTGTAGCACGATGAAAATTCCCAGTCAACTAAATAATTTGAACCATCCTCGTTAAGCATGCGCAGTAATACGCCTGTTTTTTGATGCTTGTTTTTTACGCAGTCGCTTATGGCATTTGTAAAAACCGGGTGGTCCCAGGTATTAATTATTGAAGTAGCTTTCACGGGCAAGATATTTTTTTTAAGAGAAGATAATTTCTGGTAGAATAGCTCGTTCGTCTCAGTAAAATATCCATCTATGCAAAGTTTTGCATAAAATATTTTCTGGGACGATGAAAGGTCAACGCCTGCGGACATAGGCACCGGGATTAAGCTATTCTTTTAATACAAAACCCTGAATGGAGTAAATAGGTTGCCTTAAAAATCAATTAAGTATGCCCTAATGCAACTAATTGCGTAAAAGCGCACTAAAGGGCTTTGGCTGTGTGCTTTTTAGTGAAGATATTTATTACGGCGCTGAACAAAACTACAGCCAGTGCGCCAACAAGGTTAAACCATAAAAAACCAAGGCCTATAATATTAAACTTATCAAGAAAGTAAAAGGTTATTACGATGATTTCGCCCACTACGGCAGCCCAAAAAACAGCAGTGCCGCCAATTTTTTTCATATAAAAAGCCACCAGGAAAATACCCAGCATCACGCCGTAAAAAAGAGAGCCAAGCACATTAACTGCCTCAATAAGGCTGCCAAGCCGGTTTGAAAACTCTGCCATTATTATACAAAATATACCCCACGCAAAAGTGTACCATTTGGAAAGGTGATACCTGTTCTCCTGCTCAACATCTGATATATTCGGGTGTGAATGATTTGCTTTAAAACGGCAGTAAAAATCAATCATGGTAGCCGACGCCAGCGAGTTTAATGCAGCAGCAATTGAACCCCACGATGCAATAAAAATAATGGCTATCAGCAAGCCTACAAGCCCTTTGGGGAGGTTATCGATCACAAACCGTAAAAATATATAGTTGGTGTCGTTGGTATCAATTGTTGCGTCTGCTTTTGTTAATAATGTTCTGTAATTTTTTCGCAGCCCATCCATTTGTTTGTTAGCAATGCCTATACTGTCTTTGTATGCAGCGGCAATGCCGCTGTTGTTGTTTTTATCAGCCCGTATAAACTGCGTTGCATAATTGTTTTGCCTGCTGTTTGCCAAAGCAAATTCATGCTCGGTGTTTTTAAGTGAATCGCCATAAACGCCTTTATAAACAGCAGCCGGTACTGATGAGTTAAAAAATATGGGGCCGCTTTTAAATTGGTAAAAAGTAAACAGCAGAGCGCCTATAAGCAGTATGAAAAATTGCATAGGCACTTTAACAAGGCCATTCATTAACAAACCTATTTTGCTCTCCGTGCTGTTTTTTGCAGTAACATAACGGCCAACCTGGCTTTGGTCTGTGCCAAAATAGGAGAGGGAAAGAAACAGGCCGCCTATTAACCCGCTTATTAAATTGTAACGGTCTTTCCAGTCAAAACCTTTTGATGAGATCCCGGTGGTAATTACATTAAGCTTGCCGCTTGCGCCGCTTACTTTTAAAGCATCGGTAAAACCGATGCCTTCAGGCAATTGGTGTACTATATAATACCCCGCAAGAAACATACCTGCGAAAATTATTACAAACTGTAATTGCTGTGTATAGGCCACGGCCTTTGCGCCACCAGTTACAGTATAAATAATAAGCATACCACCCATAATAATGTTTACCCAGTAAATATTCCAGCCCAATAAAGACGATAGTATGATAGAAGGCGCATAAATACTGATGCCGGTTGATAAACCGCGGGATAATAAAAACATGGCTGAGGTAAAAGTGCGCGTTTTAAGGTCAAAGCGTTGCTCTAAGTATTCATATGCCGTAAAAACTTTTAGCTTATTAAACATGGGCACGAATGTTATGCACAGTATGACCATGGCTATGGGCAGGCCAAAGTAGTATTGAACAAAGCGCATACCATCAGTAAAGGCCTGGCCCGGTGCGGATAAAAAAGTTACGGCGCTCGCCTGCGTACCCATAATGCTTAAGAGTATCAGGTACCATGGCATGCTGCGGTTATTTAGAAAATAACCTTCCATGTTTTTTGTGGTACGGCTTTTATACAGGCCATAAGCCACAATAGCAATAAGGGTAATTATTAAAACTATCCAGTCTGCTGAGCTCATGAAAAGTGTTTAGTGAACCAGGAGAAGAAAACTATTAAAACCACTAACGCGATAACCACTAATGCATACCAGTGGTTCCATTTTTTGAATAACGGTATTTTCTCGTCGCTTGGCATAATATGTTTGTTGCAGTTACAGGCATGGTAAACAAGCACATCATCATAAAGGGTTGCCCGAACAGTTTGAGTTTTTTTATATAAGCAAATGAATAATCAATTTCTTATTAAATAAAACCATTACTCAACATTTAACATTTTTAGCACACTATCTTTTTCTGCCTGCTGCAAGGCCAATGGTTAGTAAGCCCAAAACCAACCCAATCAATAATCCCACGCGTACGTTTTCAATAGCAAAGCCTATCGCTAAACCCAGCAGCACTAAAAACCAAATGCCTATTGTTCGTCTCTTTTCCATTTCAATAAAACTCTTTTTACACCATCCTCACAATCCGTTCAAATCCCTAAAATCATGGTTCTATTAATTTTTCGGCAAAGCAATTAAATTAGCCATCAGCCTGTACGCACCATTAACACCTGCAGGCAGTTCCCTAAAAAACACTATGCCCGTATACACAAAATTTCCTTTACCATATTTTGCCATAATAAGGCTGCCGCTGGTTTCCTGCTCGTTGGGGTCATGCATTGCAATAGGGGCAATGTAATTGGGGTTATTTGTTACAGCGTGATAAATGCTGCGTTCCTGCACCCAGCCCTTAAAATCGTCAACTGTAATTTTGTTGGGATAGTTTAGCACCGGGTTATCAGGCAGCAGTATATGAACCTCTGCGTTTTCATCCGTAATTCTGGCACCGTTAACTCCAAAAGGGTAGGGGCCTACCTTTATTTGCCCGCTGGCAATTTGGTTGCTGCGGTTATACTGTACAATAAGGTTTCCACCATTTTGCACATACCGCATCAGCACATCATACTTTGCTGTTAAAAAATCATCAACATCATACGCTCTAACACCTGTGATTATAGCATCAAATTGCTTTAGGTTTTCATCAGTAATATCTGCAGCAGTTAAAATTTTAACATCATAGCCCATCTGCACCAGGTCTGGCGCTACCTTATCACCTGCGCCATTTATGTATCCAATTCTTTGACCAACAGTTTTTATCTCTTCATTCACAACTTTTACACTGTCGGGTAAAAAATAATTAATATGGGGAATATGGTCGTATTGTATGGTGCGGAGATATTTTGAGTATGCAAGAGATTGCCCGTTTTGTGTAATGCTTACTTCAGCAGTTAAAGTGCCTGCTGCCATATTATTTGGTAATGCTTTTTTGACAGGAATATCAGTTTCAAACTCCCTGCCTGCGTCCGCATTAATAGTAGTATCCTTACTAAAAACAGCAGTAGTACCCTGTAATAACTTTATCGTAACAGGTACCTGCCTTGCTGCAAAGTTTGTTTTATATTTTACCTGTATAAGCGGGTTAGCTGTGTGTGCAGTGCCGGGTTTGATATTGGTTAAAATAACAGTTGGCGACATAGATACAATAACCGGCGCAGTAACTATGGCGGGCTGGTACAGTTCGCCTTTAACGGCATCAGTATATTTTGCCTGCAGCGGCTTTGTGATGGAGAATTTCGCCCCGTTTATGCTAAAATTAAACACTGCAGAATATGCCGGCGTGCCCTGGGCACTGCCTATTACTGCCTGGTCCTGCACGTCAAAACTACCGCCATTATCAAGCGGTTTTGCCAGCCAGTAAGGTTGTGTAACACCTGTTGTAACTGGTATGCCAAATGTTTTTGTAAAGTTTATATTTTGATTATACGGCAGGGCGATATTAAGGGTGGAATCTAAATTTATAAAGCTTATGTTATCCAGTTGTACCGGTGTATTATTTTGTTTATTCACAAAAAAGTTTACCCTTATACTGTCACCGGCGGTTAAATATTCGCCGTTGGTTGTTGCCTCGGCAAAAAGGCCGCTGCATTGTATCATCAGTTGCTTTACTTCATCAAGCTTTTTGTCTATCCAGTACCCGGCAGGCAACTTATCAATGGCCTGGTAAAGTTGGGTAAGTGCAGGCACAGAATTTTCGGGGTGTTCAAAATCAAAATGTCCAACTATATCATTCACTTTTTGTTCAATAGCTGCGCCGCCATCAACCCTGGCCCAGCTGGTGACAATACCTTCCATTAAATCATCTTTTGGTGCATCTCCACCAGTGGTGGTAAAAAATTCGGTTGCAGCACCGCGCCCGCGTGGTATACCAAATCCCTGGCTTTTATGCTGGCTGCGGCTTTCGCTCGCTATCTCGCCATAACCTTTACCAAGTAAAGGGTTAAATGTACCAACTTCAATTTTAAATTGGTCTGGGGCTGTAGTGTTGGTGCCGCCAAAATTAAAAGTGTTCCAAAGTATGCGTTTGGGCTGCCAGGGCTGTACCCCATATTTAAACTGCTCCGGGAATTTTGTTGGGTCGGCAGCAATTTTAAATGCCTCGTTTGCCAGTAATGACGATGCCCAGTGGTGACCATGCCCTGCCCTTGCATCACCTGGAAAACGGGTGATGATAACATCCGGCTGAAATTTTCTTATCATCCAAACAACATCACTCAGTATTTTATCATGCCCCCAAAACCTTAACGCTTCATCGGCGCTTTTGCTAAAACCAAAATCGTATGCGCGGCTAAAAAATTGTTCCGCGCCGTCTATACGGCGGGCAGACAGCAACTCCTGTGTGCGTATCAACCCCAGCTCAATACCCTGCTCATCACCAATAAGGTTTTGGCCGCCATCGCCGCGCGTAAGGCTTAAGTAACCGGTGCGGTATTGCTTACCTTTTGAGAAATAGGCCAATAGCCGCGTATTCTCATCATCCGGGTGTGCCGCTATATATAAAACGCTGCCCAATACATTAAGCTTCTTAAGCTGCATGTAAATATCTGCACTGTTATAAGTGGCAGGCGCCTGGGCAAATACAACTGAAAAATGAAAAGTGAGAAGAAAAAAAATAGCAAAACATGCTTTCCTCATAAGTTACCTGTTGTGGGTAACGAAGATAGTATGTTAGTGGTGTTTTGCATCAATACATGCTTTTCCTTTCATCATAAAATTGTCACGATTATGCCGGTTTTACCGAAAACAATTAATTCATCGTAATTTTGCATTTTAAATATAAGCTATGCTGGATACGATTGAAAGTGCGATTGAGGATATAAGGCAAGGAAAACTGGTGATTGTAGTGGATGACGAAGACCGCGAAAACGAGGGCGATTTTATTACTGCCGCAAGAAATGTTACACCTGAAGTAATAAATTTTATGAGTAAAGTAGGGCGTGGGTTGATTTGCGCCCCCATTACTGAACAAAGGGCTGAAGAACTGCAGCTTGAATTGATGGTTTATAACAACACTGCAATTCACGAAACACCATTTACTGTAAGTATAGATCTTTTGGGCCATGGCTGCACTACAGGTATAAGTGCACACGACCGCGCTAAAACGGTGCAGGCGCTTATTGACCCTAAAACAAAACCGTCTGACCTGGGAAGGCCGGGTCATATCTTTCCGTTAAGGGCAAAGAACGGCGGTGTGCTGCGCAGAACAGGCCATACAGAAGCTACTATAGACCTTGCAAGACTGGCTGGTTTTGAACCGGCAGGAGTGTTGGTTGAAGTAATGAACGAGGATGGTACTATGGCGCGCTTGCCACAACTAAGGGAGATAGCGGATAAACACGATCTGAAGATAGTTTCCATAAAAGACCTTGTTGAATACAGGCTTAAAACTGATTCATTAATTGAGGAAATTGTAAGGGTTAACATGCCAACCAAATACGGCGACTTTAAATTAGTAGCGTTTCGGGAAAAAAGCACCAATGGAGAACACCTTGCATTAATAAAAGGCAAGTGGGAAAAAGATGAACCGGTGCTTACGCGCGTACACAGCAGCTGCTTTACGGGCGATATTTTGGGAAGCTTAAGGTGCGACTGCGGAGACCAGTTGCATAAGGCCATGCAAATGGTGCAGGATGAAGGCAAAGGCATTATATTGTACATGAACCAGGAAGGCCGTGGCATTGGGTTAGTGAATAAACTGCGCGCTTACAAATTGCAGGAAGAGGGCATGGACACGGTTGAAGCAAATATTCATTTAGGCTTTGGGATGGATGAGCGTGATTACGGAGTTGGCGCGCAAATACTGCGTTATTTAGGCGCCACGAGGTTAAAGCTTATGAGCAATAACCCCAAGAAACGTGCAGGCCTTAAGGGCTATGGTATTGAGATTGTAGATATCGTACCTATTGAAATAAAGTCAAACAGCCACAACGAAAATTACCTTAGAACAAAAAGGGATAAGCTGGGGCATGAGATAATGAAGTGATTGCCGATTGGCGAAGGATGAGGTTAAATAGGCAGGGGCTTACAGACTATTCAGCCTTATGACCCAATGACCTATGACTAATGACTTTATATTCTTTCAATAACCATCGCACTGGCACCACCACCTCCGTTACAAATACCTGCAGCGCCAATTTTAGCATTGTTTTGTTTAAGAACATTTATTAATGTGACAATAATTCGCGCACCGCTGCAACCAAGCGGGTGGCCGAGAGATACCGCACCGCCGTTTACATTTACCCTGGCCGGGTCGAGGCCCATTTTTTGTGTATTAGCAATACCAACAACGCTAAAAGCTTCATTTAACTCTACGTACTCAATATCACTCATTTGCAACCCGGCTTTTTCAACCGCCTTTGGCACCGCCAGCGACGGAGTTGTGGTAAACCATTCAGGTGCTTGTTCAGCATCGGCATAGCTGCGTATTACAGCAAGTGGTTTTATGTTTAATTCTTCTGCTTTTTCTCTACTCATCAGCACAACTGCAGCAGCCCCATCGTTCATAGTGCTGGCATTGGCTGCGGTAACCGTACCTTCTTTTTGAAAAGCAGGCGTTAACGTGGGTATCTTATCAAACTTAACGTTATATGGCTCTTCGTCTTTCGCAAATAACAAAGGTGCACCTTTGCGCTGGGGTATTTCAACAGGCACAACCTCGTCGTTAAATTTTCCACCTTCCCAGGCCTGCTGGCTGCGCTGGTAACTCTGTATTGCAAATGCATCCTGTTCTTCACGGCTTATATTACATTCTTTGGCACATAACTCCGCTGCATTGCCCATTGCGTAGTTATTGTAACAATCAGTAAGGCCATCTTTAGCCAGGCCATCTACCAACGTAACATTACCATATTTGTTACCCCACCTTGTATTTGGTGAGTAATAAGGAACGTTGCTCATACTTTCCATACCACCGGCAACAATAATATCAGCATCGCCAAGCAAAATGCTTTGGGCACCTTGCGCAATAGCCTTCATGCCACTGGCGCAAACCTTATTTATAGTGGTACAAATAACGCTGTCGGGCAGCCCTGCGTATTTGGCTGCCTGCCGGGCAGGGGCCTGACCAAGATTTGCCTGTATTACGCACCCCATCAACACCTCCTGCACCTGGGCTGGTTGAAGCCCCGCCTTTTCAACGGCAGATTTAATAACTGCAGCCCCAAGACGGGTTGCCGGGATGTCTTTTAAACTGCCGCCAAACAAACCAATAGGTGTACGCACCGCAGATACTATATAAACCGTTCTGTTATTCATACCAGTTTTTATTTGCGCGCAAAGATAACGCTTGTTAGTATTTAAACTCGCAAAGGTTTAATAAACAAAATGAAGGAATACCGAAGCGGCGATATTACCAGCATCACCACCAAAAGTATAATAAAAAAGCGCCTGTTTAATTTAGGCGCTTTCCATGTCAGGCATAGCTGACCCGGTTATAATTTTTTTCCCTCGGTATTAATTTTCTCGGTTATTTTCATTGGTATTTCCTGCCCCTGCATCTTCATTTTTGCATTTATCTCAACAGTATTGTCGCCGTCTAACGGCATACCACTTTGCAGGTCAAAATTATTGATGCCTTTAATATCACCGGTAATATCCATTTGCATACCAGGGGCAGGCAGCGCGCCGCCTAAGGATAGTTTTGAAACCACTTTTATTTTTGCAACATTGCCGGTAACCGACTCAAGCGTAAATGTATTATCAACCTTCATTGGCGTGTTGCTTATGTCCATAGTGTAAGTCTTGGTCCAGCTTTCTCCGGGCTTAACCGGTTTCCCCGGGTAAACTGCAAATGAGTGCTGCAGGTTATCTTTAAAAGAGTGATCATTAAATGCCTGCGCTAATGTTTGTTTTGCAAACGCGGTATCTTCAGCCGCAACGCCAGGCAAGGTTTTTTCAATCATTTCATCCATCCCGGTTACCTTGCTCACATCACCATTTTCATTAATGGTAAAATAAAATTCGCCACCTTTTATTCCCGCAAAAACCTTCCCCACTTTTGCCATCGGCCCGGTGGTATCTGTCGTGGGTAAATCGCTGTCAATATTCATAGCCATGCCGTTGGCATCTATTTTCATCGCAATCTTCGATATGGTGGCTTTTACTGTTTTAAACCCTGCATTATCAGCAGTAACTTCAAATGTATAGGCCGTAATAATTTTTGAGGCTAACTTCATATCCTTGCCCATTACAGACTGGTTCATGTTTACATCTGTAACTACACTGTAACTGAATTTTGAGCCCTGGGCCATATTAAACTTGAATGTAACCGGGTCGCCCCCACCCCCGGTACAACCTGTTAATAAAAGAAAGGCAACAAATATATAAGCAGGTAAGATTGCTATTTTCATACAGTTTTTTTTGCAATGTTAATTGTAATAAACGATATAAATGGTTTCCGGTTGCCCGGCCATATTTTTTTAGCGCGGCAGCCATTGTAAAACTGCGTCAGAAAATTCCTGTGTTTGCACAGCGGTGCCGTGGTCGCCCGGCACTACTTTGAATGATGATCTTTTAAACAAAGCTGCAAGGTCTGCAGCCTTGCTCTTGTCATCATCCTTATCACCACAAACAACCAATATTTTTATTTTCACTTTCTTAAGCATTTCCATAGGCGTAGATGGTTGTTCTTTTTGCATGCAGGCCAATAAGCCCATATCCATACCAGCTTTGGTAACATTTTTAACCGTTGCGGCCAGTTCCGGCACATCTTCACCGCTAAAAGCTTTATAGAACATTATACGCCTTGGCCATTGCGGATTAGTAAAATCTGTGCCCATACCACCCATAACAGCCTGTTGCAGGCGTTTATCAAGCACCGTTAACCGGGCAGTAATAATTGAACCCCGGGAATAACCTACCGCGGTATATTTTTTTAAATGCAGCGCTGAAACAATGCCCATAATATCCTTAGCTTCGGCATCGTTACCGTACAGATCACAATCATGCGGCTTGTCGCTTTTACCGTTACCGCGCAAGTCAATTATTATAACTTTATAGCCTGCATTCAGAAGATCATAGTACAGCTTCCCGCGTTTCCAGCTCTGGCTGTTTACAATAAAGCCGTGCACCAGCACAACAGGATAACCATTGCCTTTTACCTCATAATATATTTTTATACCATCGGGTGCTGTATAATAAAAGGCGGTATCGGGTAACGGCTTGCCAGCCCCGGCTTGGGAAAAGCAATTATATGTTGGTAAACCGGATAAAACGAAAAGACAACAGGTTATTATTCTTTGCATGAATGGGATATTTTATGGGACAAGGCGCACCCACGTCTCAGGTACGCATACAGCGAAAATACCAAAAATAATTCGCCTTTATAAGGTATTGCGTTTCTGCAATAAAACCTATTATTTCCTTGTACCCTAATCATTACATTTGCACTTATCACTTTATATGATATCACCGCAAACCATACAGCAAATTACCAACCGCATTGATATAATTGATGTGGTGGGGGAGTTTGTGAAATTAAAAAAGCGCGGTGCCAACTATCTTGGGCTATGCCCTTTTCATGGAGAAAAAACCCCGTCATTTACTGTATCCCCGGCAAAAGAAATTTATAAATGCTTTGGTTGCGGGCGAAGCGGTAATACCATTGGGTTTTTGATGGAACACGAGAAATATAGCTACGTTGAAGCCCTGCGCTGGCTGGCGGCACGCTATAATATTGAGGTTGAGGAAACAGAGGTAAGCGATGATGTAAAACTGCTGCAGCAGGCAGCGGAAAGCCTGCACATTATTAACAACTTTGCACAAAAATTTTTTACCACACAGCTATTTGAAACGGATGACGGTAAAGATATTGCACTTACCTACCTGCAGGAACGTGGGTTTAAAGATGAGATAATACAAAAGTTTCAACTTGGGTATAACCCGGCTTATGGCAATGTGTTTGCAAAAGCAGCCATACAACAACAATACAATAGTGAGCTTTTGCTAAAAAGCGGGTTGGTTGTAAACCGTAATGATGAACTGGCAGATAACTACCGCGGGCGCATCATTTTCCCGATACATAATAATACAGGCAAAATAATAGGGTTTGGTGCCAGGGTTATTGGCAAGGCAGACAGGGCGCCAAAATATATTAATACGCCGGAAAATGAAATTTATGTAAAAAGCAAAATATTATACGGATCGTATTTTGCCCGCCAGAATATTGACAGGCTGGACGAGTGCTTGCTTGTTGAGGGGTATACTGATGTTATAAGCCTGCACCAGGCTGGTATTGAAAATGCGGTTGCAAGCGGCGGAACGTCACTTACGGTTGACCAGCTTAGGCTTATTAAAAAATACACCAATAACTTAACCATTATTTATGATGGGGACAGTGCTGGTATCAAAGCGGCGTTGCGCGGCCTGGATATGGCTTTGGAAGAAAGCTTAAATGTAAAACTTGTACTTATACCCGACAATGAAGACCCCGACAGCTATGTAAATAAAGTTGGTACTACTGCTTTTAAACAGTTTGTTGCTGACAATAAAAAAGACTTCGTTCTTTTTCAGCTTGAAGTAATGCTAAAGGATGCTGGTAACGATGTTAGCAAAAAAAACGACGTTGTTAACCAGGTTGCAGAAACACTAAGCAAAATAAACAGGGCCGAAGATTTTACAAAGCAACAGGAATATATAAGGCAGTGCTCGTCAATTTTACGGATTGATGAAACCGGCTTAACAACCCTGGTAAATAAATACAAGCGTGACAGGGTTGCTAAAGACGAAAAGCACCGGCAGGCTGAGGAGAATACCATCGCTGCGCAGGATACAGCAGAGGGCGCTTCTGAAGAAAATGTTTTTTTAGTAAACCAGGATGAGCCGCAGGAGCGAAATATATTACGCGTATTACTTGAATATGGGCTAAATAAATGGGATGATGACGCCACTATGGCGCAGTATATTTTTAATGAGCTTGAACAATTTGATTTTAACAATACCGACCTGGAGCACTTATACAACGAGTACAGGAAACAATACGAGGCAGGGCTTGAGCCAACTGTAAAAAAATTGCTGTACCACGATGAAAAAATTATAAGGGACCTTGTTGTTTTAATAACAATGTTCCCCTATGAACTTAGCCAGCGCTGGGATGAAAAGCTGGAAAATATGAACATTTTAAACCGGGATACAAGCCGCCAGGACGTAGGCAGGAGCGTGATGTTTTTTAAGTTAAAAAAACTGAAAAGAATGTGTGAGGAAAACCAGCAAAATATGGAACGCTCAAAAAATCTGCATGAGCAAATGCAGCTTATGGAAATTCACCGGCATCTTAAAAATATGGAGATAGAATTAACAAAGCAAATAGGCACTGTTATTATAAAATAACTTCAATCGCAAATTTTCCGGTCTCGCGTTGTTACTAACTTTTTTTATTTTACTTGTAATCATTGTCGCAAATTAATATAAAATAATACCTGCTTCCATAAGCATTTCTTTCCCATCCTAACATGCGATTATTGATCTTTTTTATCAGCGGCAAATTAAAATGAAGAATTAAATCTATGCAACCTTTTAATTCTTAAGCACGTTAATCCTGATTGTTTTTAACACATAGCATTATGCATTTTAAGTAAGGCCTGAAATTTCCTTGTTCAGAAATGAATAATTCGGTTTCGGCAATTTATGCCTTGTCCGGGCACAGCAAATCTTGAATTTAGTTGTCAAGGTTAACAGTTTGTAAAAGCAGTTAACAGTTTATTAAATCATTTTAGGTCACAAAATGAATTTGTAATCATCTAAAACAATCAAAACTAAAAATGTATGAAAAGAAATGTACTATTACTTTTCTTAATGATGGTGTTTGCATTTGCAGCGCAAGCGCAAACACGCCTCATTAGTGGTAAGGTTACAGAAAAAAGTGGGGACGCAGTTCCCTTTGCAACTATCGCGGTAAAAGGTCTTAAAAGCAGCGTGGTTGCTGGTGCTGATGGATCATTCAGCATACATGCAAAAACAGGAGATGTTATTACTGTTACAGCTGTTGGGTTTATTGAAGCGGAAGCAACTGTAGGCAGCACCAATATTGTAAATGTGTCGTTAACCCGGGGACAAAATACTTTAAATGATGTTGTTGTTACTACAGCGCTTGGTATTCAGCGCCAGTCAAAAGAGCTTGGTTATTCAACAACAAAAGTTACCAGTGCAGAGCTTACACAGGCAAAAGTTACCAACGTTGCAACCGGCCTTGCGGGTAAAGTTTCGGGTTTGCAGGTAAACCTTATTAATAATGGGGTTAAGCCCGATGTGCGTGTTACGCTGCGTGGCAACCGCTCAATACTTGGTAACAACCAGGCATTGCTTGTTGTTGATGATATACAATTACCTATAAGCTATTTAGCAACTATTAACCCTGATGATGTTGATAATGTTACAATATTAAAAGGCGCTTCAGCATCAGCGTTGTATGGCTCTGCAGCTTCTAACGGCGTAATGATTGTTACTACAAAAAAAGGCAGCCGGGGCAAACCTCAGATCAGGTTTAGCACTACTGAAAGTTTGGAATCAATATCCTACATGCCTGAATTTCAAAATCAATTTGGCCAGTTTGGTGGTGAACCGCAGGGTTTTCCAGGCACTATTATTATGCCAAGTGAACCATACATAAATTATGCGCCTTTTGAAAATCAAAATTATGGCCCCCGCTTCAATGGGCAAAAAGTGCCATTGGGCCAGCCAATAAGAATATTTAATCCTGACGGAAGCTATAGCATTAAACAAGATTCAATAATATATTCTGCAAAGCCAGACGCTAAGAAAGGCTTTTTTAATACTGGTCTTACTGCACAAAACGAATTGTCTTATTCATCCGGCGATGAAAAAAGCCGTTTTTATATGTCATTTCAGGATGTTAGTACAACAGGTATTATACCTGGTGACAAAGGCCGCCGCGATGCGATAA
Source organism: Bacteroidota bacterium (assembly GCA_013285915.1). GTDB lineage: Bacteria > Bacteroidota > Bacteroidia > Chitinophagales > Chitinophagaceae > JABDFW01. The sequence continues at coordinate 6,382 of JABDGS010000028.1, read as the reverse complement.
GAATTAATGGGTCAAGGGAAAATGGCATTTTTTCAGCAGATTATAGCATAGGTTACACTTTAAGCACAACAGACCGTACAGCCCCCGGTGGTGTACCTTTCGCATTTGGAACGATAGACCCGCTGAAAATTTTGGGTGGCTATGCAGGCGGTGGTGGTTATTTCCAGGCCCGGCCATTATATTGGAATATTATTAACCAGCCGGCCGATGTTAATTTGAAGGATTACAGAAACTGGCAAACCGATCCGTATGCTACCCCGGATGGTTATTTTAATTCATATTATGGCAACCCCTGGTGGCAAATTGACCAATCAAGATTTGTAGAAAGAAGTGCAAGCCTATTGGGAAGCTTATCACTGACGTTAAAGCCAACTACCTGGTTAACATTTAATTACAAAGCATCAATAGCCAGGGATGATTATAGCAACAAATATAGCCAGGCTGGTTATACGTTTGCTGACTGGGCCATTAAAGACACTTTTGGTACCGGCAGCATTCCAAACGGCGTAAAAAAATTCTCGCCGTCTGAAGGTGATGCAAACAGCTTCAACCAGATACTTACAAGTAATTTCCTTGCCTCCGCCCGCAGAGCCTATGGCGATTTTGATTTTAACCTTGTGGCGGGTACCCAGCTAATTGAAACAAAGGCACATGCCATTTCTACCTCAGCTGGAACCTTAGTACTTGAAAATGATTATAATATAGGAAACCGTGCAGGAAATGCTACCGTATTTGAATACGATGACCATACGCGTTTAATGGGTGTGTACGGCGACCTTACTATCGGCTATAAACGTTACCTCTTTTTGCACGGATCTTTGCGTAACGACTGGAATTCCATCTTATCCGAAGCAAACCGCTCATATTTATATCCTGCTATAGATGCTGCGTTTGTATTTACTGATGCCATCAATTCTCTTAAAAATAGCAAGGTTATAAGTTACGGAAAAATAAGGGTTGCCCATAGCCAAACTGCCCAGGTAAGTATTTTCCCTTACCAGCTGCAGAATATATTTGTTCCGGGCGCTAACTTTCCTTTAGGTGTGCCGGGCTATACGGTTGGTAACAGGTATTTTAATCCTGACATTAAACCTGAATTAAGTACTGATGATGAAGTGGGACTTGAATTAGGCTTATTTCACAACAAGCTTAGTGTTTCGGCTGCAGCATATCAAACAACTACAAAAAACCAAACCATCCCTATCGCCATTTCCTCTACCACAGGTTATACCAGCGCATTTGTTAACTCAGGGGTAATGGAAAATAAAGGTATTGAACTTGACCTGAAGCTGAATGTTATCAACAACAGCCAGGGTTTGCGTTGGGATGTTGGCTTTAACTACTCATATAATAAAAACACTGTAAAATCATTAGGTTTTGGTTTGCCTGATATTAACCTGCCAAACCCGTTTGCCAATATAAACGCAGTTCCTGCAAATATTGATGCAGCTGTTGGCCTTCCTTATTCACAGGTGAAAACACAGGATTGGGTGCGCGACCCTCAGGGCAGGATAGTTGTTGATAAAAATACAGGAATGCCTACGCTTGACCCAACTGAAAAATTGTTTGGTACAACTGTGCCCCCAACCAAAATTGGTATTACAACCACTGTAAGCTACAAAGGCTTTACACTTAGTGCTGTTGCCGATGCAAGGTTTGGCGCCGTTATTTTAAATGGAATAGGGCCTTCGCTTGACTTTACAGGAGTTTCACAATATTCAGCATCTACAGGCCGCCAGCCCTTTGTTATACCAAACTCAGTTTACCTGGATGGGGGTAAATATGTTGCCAATACAAACATTAATATAGCCAATCCTAACGCAAGTTCGCAAACATTTTGGGCCAACCTTTGGAACACCGCGGGCAGCAATTATGTAAACAGTGCAGATTTCTGGAAATTAAGGGAGCTTTCGCTAACATACACTTTTAATCCTAAAACGCTTTCACACATCAATTTTGTTAAAGGCCTTTCAATTGGTGTTGTTGGCCGTAACCTGATTATGATCAAAGCCAAAGATAACGTATGGAGTGACCCTGAGTTTAGCAATACCAATGGTAATGCAGCAGGTAATACCGACCTTAACCAGTTACCACCAACAAGATTTTATGGTGCAAACCTGTCAGTAACGTTCTAAAAGGGCACAACCCAAATTTTGAAACTGATAAATAAAAAATAATGAAAAGAAAATATATAATAATAGCTGCAACCTTACTGGCTACGGGTTTTGGCAGTTGTAAAAAAAGTTTTTTTGATATAAATCAAAACCCGAATAATCCAACAGGCGCCAGTCCTGACCTGGTATTGTCAACAGCAATAACTGCCACGGCGGATGAGCAGGTAATAGGGCAGGTTACGCAGTTTGGGTTCTCGTATCCATTTTGGCAGGATTGGATGGGTTACTGGGCGCCCAGTGGTAGCTATGCAATAAACGCCGGCGACCAGGCATCGTACAAAATAACCAACACATTTGGCGATTTTGGTATTTGGCAGGCTAATTACGATAACCTTGAAGATTACGACTATATAGAAAAGGCCGGTGCCAGTACAAACAAACCATTCTTCCAGGGCGCGGCAAAAGTTATGAAAGCGATTATTTACCAACAGCTGGTTGACTGCTATGAGGACGTTCCCTACTCTGAGGCGCTGGAAGGTACAAGTAAAATATTGCCGAAATTTGATAAAGGCAGTGATATTTATGACTCAATAGTTGACCAGATAAATACCGCAATAGGATTGTTACAACAGCCTGCCGCTAATGTAACACTTAATACAGACGTGCTGTTTGGCGGCAACGCAGGCAACTGGATCAAATTTGCCAATACTGTTAAGCTGCGTATATTGATGCGTGAAAGCGAGGTGAGTGGTAAAGAGGCATATATAAAATCAGAAATTGCAAAGAGCGTAGCCAGCGGGGGCTTTTTAACAAATGACGCAGCGGCCGATCCCGGTTATTCCAATAACAACGGGCAGCAGAATCCCATATATGGCTTTTTTGTTACGATTACCGGCTTGCCGACAAGTGGCGGTCCGGCGGCTGACAATAACCGTGCAGCACTGTATTCTATCAACTACCTGACCAATCACCAGGATCCCCGCCTTTCAAGGTTGTATACTTCTGTAGGTGGGCAATATTTGGGCAACATTCTCGGATCTTCTTCAAACATTACCGGCGGATCTTCTTCCGGTGTCGGGCCGGGCATATTAAAATCTTCCAGCCAGCCAGCGGTTATACTTAGCGCTGCCGAAAGCTATTTTTTGCAAGCAGAAGCTAATATAAGGGGCTGGTTAGGTACACCTGCTGATGCAGTAACCAACTTTGATGCAGGCGTGCAGGCAAGTTTTACATATTTGGGTGCTGGTGATGCAACAGCTTACTATAGTCAGTCAGGTGATAAAACCACTAACCTCTCAGCCTGTACTACCTTCAATGAGCAACTGGCTTGTATAATAAGGCAAAAATGGGTTGCCATGAATAGTATAACACCTGTTGAAGCATGGGATGATTATCGCAGGCTTCACTTACCTGCTGATATTCCATTGTCTGTTTCTCCTTATTCACAGGGGGCTATCCCAACCAGGATTCAATACCCCAATAGCGAATACCAAACAAATTCCGCTAATGTGGCAGCAGAAGGTACTATTGACAGCCAGCATTCAAAAATTTTCTGGATGCCATAACTAAATCAAACAAAAAAAGTATTCAAAAAATATTATACATGAAAAATTATAAGTTATATAATAAAAAAGGTTTGTTTGCAGGGTTGTTGGCGGTGTGCATATTTAGCTCCTGCATAAAGAACTATCGCCCGGGCGAAACTGTTTTTAGCAACCTGCAGCCAATAGTGCTGATACCTGAAGGTGGCCTGGCTGCATTTGGTGCACAGGCCTTAAATTACCCTGCTTCCGATGAAACTGATACCTTTTACTTTCGTATAAACTTCGCGGCAACAAACGTGGCCCCGGCTGACGAGAAAGTTACCTTCGCAGTAGACCCTGCTGCGCTAACCGCATATAACGCAAACGGCGGTGTTCAATACCAGGCATTTCCTGACAGCATATTTTCATTTACTGCTACTGAAGCAACAGTAAAGGCGGGGCAAAACTACTCAGATCCTATAGCTGTTGCGGTGCATCCCTCAAAAGTGGACCCAACCAAGAACTATATGTTGCCCATTAGTATTAAAAGCGCACCAGCCGGTTCAGCTATAAGCGGTAATTTTGGTACCCTTTACCTGCATTTTATTGGTAACCCTATCGCGGGTACTTACAATGTTACAGGCACAAGGTATAATTATACCGGTACTGTTTCATGGGATGGCAATCCATCAAGTGTTCCTGTGCCTGGTTATGTTGCTACAACTAACCTGGCAGGCACTAAGACCGGCGCACCGGATGATACTCAAACAATACAAATACCTTTTGCCAACGTGGGCGCAGGATATAACTATATATTAACCTGGGACGGCAACCCGGCACACACACTTAGCATAGATTATACATTTACAAGCGTATATTCTAATTTTCAGCCAGTGCTGGTAAACTTTACACCGCCTGACGCTACACATAAGGCATCATTTCACATTATTACGCACTATAATAATGCTTTGGCCGGTGCGGGCAACGACCGTATTATTGACGAAACATTTACACACCAATAGAACCCTAAAGATTTTAAAAGGTTTTTTTACAAACGCCGGTATCAATGCCGGCGTTTTTTTGTTTAATGTATCAGGGCAAAAAAACTGCCCTGTCAAACAGGGCTGTGTGATCAATTGTACTTTAAAAATACACGCTTTCCGCGCAAATCTCGTCAAACCCTTCTTTACAGTTAAAGGCGGCTAACCAGGTACCCGTTTTTATACCACCAGTACAGCATGCCCCTTGCAAGCAAAAAAACGGTTAACTAAACAACTATATTTTTTATGCTAAAAACTTATATTCTATATAGTCGCCTGTATTGTTCGTCATCAATATATTCCAGTATATCACCCGGCTGGCATTGTAATACTTCACATATTTTTTCGAGGGTTGAAAAACGAATTGCTTTAGCCTTGCCGCTTTTTAAAATACTCATATTTGCAATCGTAAGGCCAACTTCATTGCTAAGCTCAGTAAGCGTCATTTTGCGCCTGGCAAGCATAACGTCAAGGTTTACCACTATTGGCATATTATACGGTTAAATCCTGCTCCTGTTGCAGTATATAGCCTTTATTAAATGCTTTGGCAATAATAAGCACTATTATGCCGCAGAGTGCACAAATGTGGTATTCATCAATAAACTTTGCATAGTTAAAATGCAGTGGTGGAAAGAGGTATGACCGAAAAATAAAGGCCAGTACCCATTGCTTTAAAAGCTGCAATACGGGTATTGCTATTAACGCCCAGCCAATAATATTCAAATCTCTTATGTTGGCTCTTTCAAACGCCCGCCCTTTTGATATACTCTTTAGCGTAGCGAGCGGCAATGCAAAGAAAATAATTATGCCGGCAATAACAATCAACGCCACACATATATCGTCCACAACAGATATCACTTTTATGTTATTGCCGGGTAAAGGTATCAGCAAACTCCCGGCGCTGTATCGGATTGGTACCGGTACTTGCGCATAATGCCCCTTAGGCAGCTGGTCAAAGGGTTTTATAGGTGTGTTGTCTTCTGTGACAATATATTTTAAAGTACCGTATTGTTTGTTTTGAGTAAAATAGCTTCCTCCGTCAAGTGTATAAGGCCCCAATACAATAAAGTTTTGCGTGGCAGAATCAACCAGGGCAGGATAGCTTGCGCGGCTGGGCTTTTTGTAGTATTGCACATACCATATACTAATAAACGGCGAGGAGCTCCACATTACAACTTCGCCTTCACGCAATTTTTTGTTTTGCTCGTGTCTTTTGTCTGCACTGTCCACTATCTGCTGGTAACGCGCAATCGTATCATTTTCGGTTATTCGGGAAATCGTATCGTGGTATTGAAGCCTATAGTCATCCAGCGAATAAAGGCTGTTGTTTTTATTTGCAAGATTTGGCGAAAGCAACAATGCAATAACAAGCATGTTTAGCCATCCAACAGCAATAAAGCTTCTTACCCACTGTTGTAATTTTTGGGCATACCGCCTTTTTAGTAGCATATAGTTTAAGGTTTGATTTGAAAAGTTAGTTCAGGGGCTAAAGTAATAATAATTATCGATTATCAATAAAAATTATCTATTTATCTATAATTTAATATGGTTTAGCCATTTGCACTTACAAAATAATTAGCGGCCATTAAAACGGTTAGTGCAAGCAGCAGCTTACATTTATAACACAAATAATACTATGGCTACCAGGCGGCATTTTATAAAACAAGCAGGCGCAGCACCAGTTGCAGCAACAATTTTAAGCGGC
>JABDGS010000027.1 GCA_013285915.1 Bacteroidota bacterium | reverse complement strand
TCGCTTGCCTATTACGACACGCACCAAACAGGCAAGCTGTTAAGCACCATTACATCTGATGTGTCAACCATACAGGACTTTGCCTCCTCAACCCTCATGAACATCTTCGTTGATCTGCTTACAATAGTCGGCATGATTGGCATTATGCTGGTGCTAAACATAAACTTTACGCTTTTAGCGGTGGGTGTAACGCCATTCCTGCTTTTATTTGTTGCCCGGTTTAAAAAAGTAATGAAAAAAGCAACGCATGAAGTGCGCAAAGACCAAAGCAGCATGTTTGCTATTTTACAACAGGGCCTTGAATCTATACGTGCCATAAATGCCTTTGGAAGACAGGAGCTTGAAGAAGACCGGCTTGATAAAATAAGCCGCGAAACAATAGGGGCGGCCCTTAAAGCCCGGCGCGTAAAATCATTGCTTTCCCCCGTTGTTTCAATAACAGTGGCTCTTTGTACGGCGCTGGTGTTGCTGCGTTCTGCAGACCTGGTTTTGTCAGGTGCTATGACGGTTGGGGCCTTAACCGTTTTTTTGTGGTACATGAACAAGTTTTTTTCACCCGTGCAGGACCTTGCGAAAATGACAAGCAGTATAGCCCAGGCAACAGTGGCGCTGGAGCGTATACAGGCAATACTGGACACAGATGTTATTATACACGAAAAGCAGGGCGCTGTTAAACCCGCGCGGCTTGATGGTAATATTGTTTTTGATGGTGTATCTTTCTCCTATAACCCGGCAGCGCCGGTATTGCATAATATAAGTTTTGAAATTTCCTGTGGCCAGCGCATTGGTATATGTGGTTCAACGGGTTGTGGTAAATCAACCGTCGTAAGCCTTATCGCCCGCTTTTACGATCCTACAGCGGGAAAGGTTTTAATTGACGGGAATGATATAACAGACTTTACCCTTGATGGCCTGCGGTCGCAGGTTGGCTTTGTATTGCAGGATACCGTATTGTTCTATGGCTCGGTGCACGATAACATCGCTTACGGTAGGCCCGGGGCAACTGAGGAAGAAATAATTGAAGCGGCGAAAATGGCAGATGCACACGAATTTATTGTACAAATGCCGCATGGTTACGATACATTGGTAGGGGAAAGGGGGTTAACGCTTTCAGGCGGCCAGCGGCAGCGTATAGGCATAGCACGCGCAATAGTGCGTAATGCGCCAATTCTTATCCTTGATGAACCAACTGCAGCACTTGACCCCGAGGCAGAAACACTGGTGATGCATTCATTGGAAAAATTGATGCAGGGCCGCACGGTAATTACCATTGCGCACCGTTTAAGTACCATTCGCAGCGCTGATAAAATTATCGTGATGAACAAAGGTTATGTAACCGAAAGCGGAACACACGATGAGTTGCTTGAAAAAGGCGGGATATATTCCGACCTTTACAGTATACAGGCAGGCACCATGCATACATTTCGTAAAGTTATTTTGTAACAAATAAAATATGGTTTAAAATACAATACATGTACCAGCGCTCAATAATTGTTCTTCCGGATGATACAGTAAAAGATGTGATAAATGCTATTAATAATGCAAAGAAGTCTATTAGTATTAAAATGTTTGTTTTTTCTGATGCCAGCCTGCTGGATGCAGTAATAGCAGCTAAGCTGCGCGGCGTGCATGTAAAAGTAATGCTTAACCCTGCCCGGCGTGATGGCGAGGAGGAGAATGAAGATACGCGTACAAAACTTGAAACTGTTGGCATTGAGGTAAGGGACAGCAACCCATGCTTTATTATTACCCACGAAAAATCAATGGTGGTTGATGAAAAGCTGGCGTTTGTAAAGTCGCTTAACTGGGAAACAAAAAACCTGACTGACACAAGGGACTATGCCATTATTACCTCGCACCCAAAAGAAGTGCATGAAATAATGCTTTGTTTTGAAGCTGACTGGCACCGTAAGGAGTTTGACCCTGGCACCGATACCAAGCTTATATGGTGCAGCGTAAATGGAAGGGAGCGTATAGCACGGTTTATAGATGAAGCACGGCATACCCTTTTTGTGCAGAATGAACGTTTCCAGGACCTTGTGATTATCGAGCGCATCGTGCGTGCTGCAAGCCGTGGTGTAAAAGTGCATGTAATGGCCAGGCCACCGCATACGCTAAAAATTGACAAGCTTGTGGAGGGTGTTGGCGGCTTGCGCATAATGGATGATGTTGGCATAAAAATTCATAAACTAAAGCACTTAAAGCTGCACGGGAAAATGTTGCTGGCTGATGGTTGCCGCGCTATTGTCGGCTCAATTAATCTTACCCCAGGCAGCTTCGATCATCGACGAGAGTTGGCTATTGAAGTAAACGATGCCGATGTAATTGAAAGGCTGCAAAAAATTGCGCACCACGATTGGGATAATTCCCACACGCTCGATCTTTCAGATAAAGCGATTATGGAAGACCTGGAGTATAAAGGGGAGGGTGGCTCTGAAAAGCTTGTTTTGAATGTTGAGGTAAAAAAACATAAGAAAGATAAAAAGCACAAAAAGCATAAAAAAAAGTAATAAGGTTCAATGGGGGTGGAGCGTAATAGTTATGAAGTTTTTCGCATGGTTTTTATGGGCCGCAGGTTTCCCGCTCTGCGGGATGGGCAGAAAATGAAATAATTGGGCACTCTGTGAAACTCCGTGAAAATCTCTGTGTCCTGCATTATATTATACCCTGTCGATGTTAGCCTTAGTGTAATGCTGTTGTTTAGCACAGAACCTGTTTAAATTTCTATTATATGCTAAAGTTCAGGTTTATATCAATAAGTGCTTTGTTCGCGTTGCAGGTATCCGCACAAAATACCGCCGGCCAGGGTATGCCCCACAGTGTGCAGCGCCCAAAGCTTGTAATTGGTGTAGTGGTTGATCAAATGCGCTGGGATTACTTGTACAGGTATTACGATCGTTATGCCGAAAACGGAGGGTTTAAACGGTTGATTAATGGAGGGTTTTCCTGCGAGAATACGCTTATCCCTTATGCCCCTTCCGTTACCGCTTGCGGCCACTCAAGTATATATACCGGGGCGGTACCCGCGGTATCAGGTATTACAGGTAACGACTGGTACGATTACAGTCTTGGTAAAATAACATATTGTACTGGTGATGATAATGTAAAATCAGTGGGCAGTACTGATGATGCAGGGCAAATGAGCCCGCAAAACCTGCTGGTAACTACTATTGGTGATGAGTTGCGGCTGGCTACAAATTTTCGCAGTAAAGTAATAGGCATTGCATTAAAAGACCGCGCGGCCATCCTGCCAGCAGGGCACAGCGCCAATGCTGCATATTGGTATGATGATGCCACAGGCAACTGGATATCCTCATCATATTACATAAATGAATTGCCAAAATGGGTTACTGACTTGAATGCGAAAAAATTGGTTGATCAATATTTTTCACTTGACTGGAATACACTGTATCCGCTGGATACCTATGTGCAAAGTGCGCCGGATGTTGAACCTTACGAATATCGCCCGTTTGGCAGAGACGTTACAGGTTTTCCTTATAACCTCAAGCAATTTGCGGGCAAAAAATATGATCTGCTGCCTGTAACACCGTATGGCAACACGCTAACTTTTGATATGGCAAAGGCGGCAATAGACGGGGAAGGGTTGGGCACCGGTTCGGTAACAGATATGCTTACGCTGAGCCTTTCAACACCTGATTATATTGGCCATACGTTCGGGCCAAATTCAGTGGAGGCAGAAGATGATTTTTTACGGCTTGACAAAGACCTTGGCAGCTTTCTTGATTATCTCGATCAAAAAATTGGCAAAAATCAATACCTTATATTTTTCACCGCAGACCATGGCTCTGAACATGTGCCATATTTTTTAAAACAGCATAAAATTCCATCAGGCAATGCTAATGATGAGAAATTTAAAACAGAGCTGGATGCTTTGCTGAAGCAGCGTTTTGGCCATAGCAACCTGCTTGAAGGAATTATTAATTACCAGGTATTCACTAACCGCAGTTTAATAAAAAGCCTTGGTCTTAATAAAGATTCGGTTAATAATGTTATAATCGACTACCTGGTTGAGCAAACAGCAGTATACAGGGCATTTCCTCTTGATGCCCTGTATACTGTAACGTTAAACGATGTAATAAAATCAAAAGTAGCCAATGGGTATTACCCGCCAAGAAGCGGGGATATACAAATATTGTATAAGCCCCAATGGATTGAAGGTTTTTTAAATGGCGGTACCACTCACGGCACATGGAACCCGTATGATGCGCATATCCCGTTATTGTGGTACGGTTGGAATATTCATGCGGGGCAATCAATAAAAGCAGTAAGCATGACTGATATCGCACCAACTGTAACATCACTGCTGCATATACAAATGCCCAGTGGCGCTACCGGCAGGCCAATAGAAGATGTTTCACGATAACAAAAAATCAACTTTAAATCATTACAAAATCCTTCAACTAAAACTACTCACATGAGATATTTTTTCAAGGCTGCAGCCTTATTTACCATTTCAATAAGCGGCACTGCGTACGGTCAGCAGGTTACCCCTGCAAAATTTTTTGCCGACACATCTATGATTGATGCAACGCTTTCACTAAATATAAACCGGGTGCTTAGCCATCGTGATAAAGAAGGTTTCAGGGTACCGGCAACCTTCACTTACACTATTCCCGGTAGCCAGCCTGTTACTGATACTTTGGATGCAGAATTGCGCGGGCATTTTAGGCGCGACTATTGTTACCTGCCGCCGCTAAGGCTTATGTTCAACACAAAAAAAGATGCATCGTTAAGTAAGCTCAAAGCGCTTAAACTGGTGAGCATTTGCAAGCCGTTTGGCGATTACGATCAATATATAATTAAAGAATACCTCGTATACAAAATATTCAATGTTATAAGTGATATGAGTTTTAGGGTACGGCTGCTTAAAATAAACTACGAAGACAGCAGCGGTAAGAAAAAAGGATGGACCGGGCACGCTTTCTTGCTTGAGGATATTAAGGATTTGGCAAAGCGCAATAACAGCGCTGAATGGGCAAAAACCAAAGTGGCTACCGAAGCAACAAACCACCACAGAATGACATTGGTTTCAATTTTCGAGTATATGATAGGTAATACTGATTGGGCAGTACCTGTAGACCATAACATAAGGCTGTTAAGGGTATTAAGCGATTCTTTAGCCGTACCATACGCCGTGCCTTATGACTTCGATTATTCTGGCCTTGTTAATGCTGAATACGCCGTGCCCGATGAAAGGCTTAATATTGATAACGTACAGCAACGTTTATATCGTGGCTTTCCGAGACAGCCCGGCGAGATAAACCAGATATTAGATATTTTTAAAGAAAAAAAAGATGCTATCTACAACATTATAAATAATTGTGACCTGCTTGACAAACACTCAAAAGGTGATATGATATCATACCTTGATGGATTCTACAAAATAATAAGCGATCCTGATGAGGTGAAACTGCGGTTTATTACAAATGCAAGGGTCGAGTAAGGCTAAAAGAATTTGTCACTCGCATCTTTCATGCTAAAACAAAATTCAGCCGTATATTTTTTAATAGATTTAAACTATATAAATATAAAATTAATTGATTGTAATTATCTTCCCGAAATCATAAGTTTGCCATCCTGCGGCAAAACCGGTCCAGGCAAATGCTCATTTAACAGCAAAACGCATACAAATGGAAAACAGTTCTAACGACATCAGTAAATGCCCGTTTCACAATGGTAGTTTGAAACACAATGTTGGCGGTGGTGGCACCAAAAACCGTGACTGGTGGCCTAACCAGTTAAAGCTAAACATATTGCGCCAGCATTCGGCTTTATCCAACCCGATGGATAAAGATTTCAACTATGCCGAAGCATTCAAAAGCCTTGATCTTGAAGGACTGAAAAAAGACCTTCATGCACTGATGACCGACTCACAGGATTGGTGGCCCGCAGACTTTGGGCATTATGGCCCTTTGTTCATCCGCATGGCTTGGCACAGTGCGGGTACTTACCGTGTAGGCGATGGCCGCGGCGGTGCAGGCAGCGGGCAGCAACGTTTTGCGCCGCTTAACAGCTGGCCTGATAACGTTAGCCTTGATAAAGCCCGCAGGCTGCTTTGGCCCATAAAACAAAAATATGGTAACAAAATATCGTGGGCCGATCTTATGATACTTACCGGCAATGTTGCGCTTGAATCAATGGGTTTTAAAACATTTGGTTTTGCCGGCGGACGGCCAGATGTGTGGGAGCCCGATGAAGATGTGTACTGGGGTGCAGAAACAACGTGGCTTGGTGGCGACCTGCGTTATACGCACGGATCTGAAGGTGTGCCAAAGGAGCATGGGGTACTTGTTTCAGATGACAACGCCGATGGCGATATTCACACACGTAACCTGGAAAAACCACTTGCTGCAGTGCAAATGGGATTGATATATGTTAACCCTGAAGGCCCGGATGGTAATCCTGACCCTGTTGCTGCTGCCAAAGATATTCGGGACACGTTTGGCCGCATGGCAATGAATGATGAAGAAACAGTTGCATTAATAGCAGGCGGCCATAGCTTTGGCAAAACACATGGCGCAGCGCCAACAACCCATGTGGGCAAAGAACCCGAGGCTGCTGCCATTGAATTGCAGGGCTTTGGCTGGAATAATAGTTTTGGCACAGGTAAAGGTTCCGATGCTATCACCAGCGGGCTTGAAGTAACCTGGACAAAAACCCCTACACAATGGAGCAATAATTTTTTTGAGAACCTGTTTGGTTTTGAATGGGAGCTAACCAAAAGCCCGGCAGGCGCACACCAATGGGTTGCAAAGGATGCAGATGCAATTATTCCCGATGCATTTGACCCATCCAAAACGCGTAAGCCAACCATGCTTACTACAGACCTTGCTTTAAAACTTGATCCCGAATATGCAAAAATATCAAGGCATTTTTTGGAAAACCCGGATGAATTTGCAGATGCATTCGCCCGTGCATGGTTTAAATTAACACACCGCGATATGGGCCCGCGTGCCCGGTATCTCGGCCCTGACGTTCCGCAAGAAGAGCTGATTTGGCAGGACCCCATACCCGTAGTTGACCACGCATTGATAGATGATAATGATGCAGCAGCATTGAAGTCAAAAATATTGGAATCAGGCTTAAGTGTTGCTGAACTGGTGTCCACTGCCTGGGCTTCAGCTTCTACATTCCGTGGCTCCGATAAACGTGGCGGTGCCAATGGTGCCCGTGTTCGTCTCGCTCCACAGAAAGATTGGAAGGTAAACAACCCGGTGCAACTGCATAAAGTACTAACTGTGCTGGGGGGCATTCAGCAATCATTCAATAGTTCGCAGGCAGGGGGCAAAAAGGTTTCAATAGCCGACCTTATTGTGCTGGCCGGATGCTCCGCCGTTGAAAACGCAGCTAAAGATGCAGGGCATACTATTACAGTGCCTTTTACACCCGGCCGTATGGATGCAGCACAGGAACAAACCGATGTGGAATCAATTGGCTACCTTGAGCCTGCTGCTGATGGTTTCCGCAATTACCGCAAAACAAGAGTGCCGGTATCAACGGAAGAATTGCTTATAGATAAAGCGCAACTACTTACGCTTACAGCACCTGAATTAACCGTATTGGTAGGTGGCATGCGTGCGCTAAACGCTAATTTCGATGGTTCCAAACATGGTGTTTTCACGCAGCGCCCGCAACAGCTTACCAATGATTTTTTTGTAAACCTGCTTGATATGAACACTGCATGGAAAGCTATGTCTGAAGACAGGGAGTTATACCTTGGCAGTGACCGTGCTACCGGCCAACCAAAATGGACGGCCACCCGCGCAGACCTTGTATTTGGCTCCAATTCAGAATTGCGCGCCATTGCAGAAGTATATGCAACCGCAGGTGCTGAAAACAAGTTTGTTACAGATTTTGTAGCAGCCTGGGATAAAGTAATGAACCTCGACCGCTTTTAATTCAGTATTACAAATAAATTGAGCAAAACTAAAATGCAGCCGGCTTGCCGGCTGCATTTGTTATGTTGATATTGTAACGCATGGCTTTTCAATTCTCGTTGTAAAACCTTTCAGTCAATATCTTCGCAATAGGGAGTCCTTTTTAGTACTAAAGACCGGTTGGCTTTCCTATAAACTTATCAAATTGCTGGAATTCATAATAAGGCTTTCAGCTTTAGGTATTTGGTTACCAGTTAAAAATGGCACAGGTTACCAGTGTAGTTACCTATATGAGGAACTTGGGAATGCCATACAGGCATAAAAAAAGCTGTAAATATTTGATTTACAGCTCTATTTTCCGGGCTTTTATGCGTGGGGTTTACTAAATAGTCTGTTAACCCCTGCCTGCAACTAACCAATAATGCTTTTAAGCAAGCAGCTACGGCACTACCTGCACACCGGCATCAGACGGTACTCGCCAATAGTACCATTTAAAATGATCAGCGCTGTTATGCTCACTCAAAGTCTCAAACATAACCACAACATCGTTTCTTGCCTCATCGTAATCTTTTTTAGCCGAGGAAATTGCAAATACAATTTTTCCACTCCGGCTTTTGCCACTAATAAACATATATAGACCGGGTAAATTATTATATCCTAAAACTTTGCAGTCGGTACCACCCTTGCTTTTACATTCATCCAGGGCAGCTTTCCTGTAATATTCCTCTGATTTTAGCGGTTCAAAATACCGCCCCTGGAAGCCAACTCCCCAGG
The DNA here is from genome assembly GCA_013285915.1 of Bacteroidota bacterium. Lineage (GTDB taxonomy): Bacteria > Bacteroidota > Bacteroidia > Chitinophagales > Chitinophagaceae > JABDFW01. Next base: position 32,100 of record JABDGS010000027.1, on the reverse strand, counting down.
CCCCTGTTTCATAACATACTGCCACGGCGCACTGGCAGAAAGAAAATGTGCGTCCAAAAAGGCACAATAGCACAATTAAAATTGCACGTTTCATGTGGTATATTTTTTATTGTTAATGTTATTTTTCAGTGATCATCAATGCCCATTTTAACTAAGCCCTTGCCAACTAACGTTCAGGTAAACTTATATGATTTGAGGTATCCAGAAATACCCAATCCACGGTATTTCCAGCCAACCGTAAACATGGCATAGTATCAATTCGCCCGATCGGCATCATTATCAGGCATTGGGGAGCTAAACTAATTTGCCTGGATAGACTATTTTATATTTTATAAGTATTTTTCAAATAGCGTATGTCTAAAATAGACATAAAAAACCCGCTGAAAATCAATATCTCAGCGGGTTACTTACTTCTTCGCGGAGAGAGAGGGATTCGAACCCCCGGACCTGTAACAGTCAACGGTTTTCAAGACCGCCGCATTAGACCGCTCTGCCATCTCTCCGGGTGCAAAATAACAGTCTCGTTACGTATCTTCCAAAAAAATATCAGGCGCAGCGTTCAAATTTGCTAAAAACAGCAGGCAGGTTTCGGTTATCTGTCACACGCACCGTATATCCAACTTGTACCTGAATCTACCTTACATGCATTAATTTCGCACAAAATAACCGGCATTGAAGCATCTTGCGGCACTTAATAAATACTTCTGGAAATACCGTTATCGTTTTTTGGCGGGCATTTTTTTTACAGCATCATCCAACTATTTTGCCGTACTCGCGCCTGAAATGACGGGTTACGTGGTTGATAAAGTGCAGCAACACCTCAGCAGCAAACCAACCGCCGTACCAAAACATTACGATCAATTTGTAATAGCCATGCTTGGCGAAGTGGAGAAATTAAATTTTACACAGTTGGTTATTGCATGCAGTGTTATTATACTGGCCGTAGCCATTATTCGCGGTATACTAATGTTTTTTATGCGGCAAACCCTTATTGTAATGAGCCGCCATATTGAGTACGACCAAAAGAATGAGGTTTATACCCACTATCAAAAACTTGATGCTTCTTTTTATAAAACACACAGTACCGGCGATTTGATGAACCGTATTGCAGAGGATGTTAGTCGCGTACGCATGTACACAGGCCCTGCTATAATGTACTTTATAAACCTTGTGGCGCTTATTGCCTTTAGCGTGATAAATATGTACCGCAAAGACCCCGGCTTAACAGGTATAGTGCTGGCCCCTTTGCCTATACTTGCCTTAACCATTTATATAGCCAACAGTATTATACACCGCAAAAGTGAAAGGGTGCAGGGGCTGCTTAGCGACCTTACCACCAACGCGCAGGAAAGCTATTCGGGTATAAGGGTTATAAAATCTTTTGTGCAGGAAAAGGCGATGTTTGGTTTTTTTAATAAAAACAGTGAAGAATACAGAAAGAACGCTATTGGGTTGGCAAAGGTTGAGGCCGTGTACTTTCCCAGCATGACGTTAATGATTGGCCTTAGCACACTGCTAACTATTTTTATTGGTGGTAATGCTGCCTTGCATGATCCCCATAAAATAGGGGTGATAGTTGAGTTTGTAATTTATATAAACATGCTAACCTTCCCGGTTAGTGCTATTGGCTGGGTAGCAAGTATGACGCAAAGGGCTTCAGCATCGCAAAAAAGGCTTAATGAGTTTTTGCATACTGAACCAACTATAAAAACTCCAGAACAACCAATAGTAAAAGACGGCCAGCTTACCGGCGATATTGTTTTCAAAAATGTGTCTTTCACATATTCGCATACAGGCATAAAGGCACTCGTTAAATTTAGCCTTACAGTAAAACAGGGGCAAAAAATATTGATATTGGGTAAAACCGGCAGCGGTAAATCAACTGTTGGGCAGTTGCTGCTTCGTTTTTACGACCCCGATGAGGGAGCAATAACCATAGGCGGTAAAAACGTAAAACAAATACCGCTGCAGTTGCTGCGCAATAACATTAGCTATGTACCGCAGGATGTTTTTTTGTTTAGTGATACTATTGGCAACAACATAAATTTTGGCCTGCAAACAAAGGCACCGTTTGAATATATAAAGCAATCAGCAGCTAATGCAAGTATTGATGCAGAGATAGAGGAGTTGCCCGGCAAATACGAAACCGCAGTAGGGGAAAGAGGCGTTACTTTAAGCGGTGGCCAAAAACAGCGCATATCAATTGCCAGGGCACTTATAAAACAGCCGCAAATTATGCTTTTTGATGATTGCCTTAGTGCTGTGGACACCAAAACAGAAAACCGTATTATTACCAGCCTGCAAAACCTTTTGCAAAACAAAACCGCCATACTTATAACCCACCGCATATTTACCGTTCTTAATTTTGACCAGGTAATTATTGTAGAGGATGGACGCATAATTGAACAGGGCACACACCGCCAGTTGATGGATATGGATGGCTATTATGCCGAATTGTACAGGCTGCAAAGCGAAACACCTGGAAAAGAGGTGATGGTTTAATTGAAAATATTCAACAAACATGCTTTTTTAGCAGGATATTTTAATAAAAAAAGCCTTTTTTTAAAGAAGCACCCGCGGGTGCCCTACTTTTTATTACTAATATTTTGGTAAATTCAAAACAATACTATATTTGCGTGCATCATTATTTAAAACCAAAACCAATTAAACAGTGGCGTACGAAAATAACGACAAGAAAATGGAGAGTGTGTATAGTAAACGTATTAGGGCTGGCAAGAGAAGGACTTATTTTTTTGATGTGAGGGCAACAAGGGGAAATGATTACTATCTTACCATTACTGAAAGCCGCAAACGTTTTAATGATGATGGTTACGACAGGCATAAGATTTTTTTGTATAAGGAAGATTTCAACAAATTTATAAAGGCGCTGGGTGAAGCGATAGACTATGTGAAAACAGAATTGATGCCTGATTTTGACTTTGACGCATTTAACCACGAATACACTGAAACAGCAGAAGTAAGCGAAGTTGCAGGAATTGCAGAAGTTGCTGAGCCGGTTGCACAGGCACCTGTTATCCCGGTTGAGATTATGGCTGAGCCATCAACCAACCACACCGAGGATGTTGATAAATGGTAGCGGGTTTAAAAATTTTATCAAAAAAGGGAGTATCTTTTAAGATACTCCCTTTTTTTATTACCTTGTATTCTAATTGATTATGCACACTTATGTAAAAAACCTTTGCGTATGAAAAGAAAGCTACCCTTTTGTGTTTTGATGGATAACCTTATACTCCTAACCACCACACACGCACAATTGTTCAAAATTGAATTAAGCGAAAAAGCCAAAGCCTCAAGCGTAATTGCGGAGGGTAAGGTAATTGCCCAAAAGAGTTTTTGGAACAACGCCCACACCATGATATACACTGCAAACACCGTTGAAGTGTATAAAATGTTTAAAGGCCAAATAACAACTTCAACCATTGAGGTAATGACACAGGGCGGTTCAGTAGGTACCCGTGCTGTAGAGGTAAGCGACCTGCTTACGCTTAGCAAAGGCCAAACGGGCATATTTTTTTGTTATGAAAATACGGCTGGTATAAAGTCGCCTTCAAGGCAGCCCTTGTATGATGTTTACAGCAGCGACCAGGGGTTTTTACGTTACAACTATGCATCTAATACGGCATCGGCTCCTTTTGCATCGTACAGTGATATTGAAAACAATCTGTACAGCCTTATTGAGCAACAAACAGGGCAGAGCAAAAAAGTAACAAATACCAGTTTTAGCGTAGGTAAAATGCTAAAGGCTAATGCAACCATAAGCAGCAATGGTGTTTCAGGTACGCTTGCCCCGGTTATAACTTCATTTTCGCCAACTACGGTAAATGCAGGGGCTCTTAATGATCCTGCAAACAGCACCTTAACTATAACAGGCTCTGGGTTTGGTAACAGCCCAACAGGCTCTGCGGCTGTTAATTTTACTGATGGTAACACTGATAACACCCCGCCAGATTATTCGGTACCTTACAGTTCGCCATATATTGTTTCGTGGACAGATAACGTCATCATCGTAAAAGTCCCTACACGGGCAGCTACCGGCAATTTCTCAGTAGTGCTTACTGATGGTACAACAAAAGCAACATCACCCTCGCAGTTAACAGTTAACTTTTCTGTGCTTAATTTCCTTTTCAACTTTAGCTCACTCGGCATAGATACTATTGTTGCAGAAGAACCGCGTTTAATGAATACTAACGGCTCAGGTGGTTACACATACGTGTTTAGCACTGATACCGCGGGCAAAGGCTTAAATTTTGCCACTGACAGTGCGGTGGGCGCCTTTAACCGCGCTGTTACAACATGGAAAGAGATTGTGGGGGCCAATTTAAAAGCAGGCGGAAATACCACGGTACAAGCAGTTGGGGATGACAATGTAAACGTGGTAATGTATGATAATCTTAATACAACCGTGCCGCCAATGGCTGCCGGCGTGCTTGAAGTTACTTACAGCTTTGGTTCAACATGTTATACGCAAACACCCTTCAGCGTGCTTACTGCACAAAAATCTGGGTTTGATATATTGATACGTAACCCCAACGTGTCAAAAGGCGGCGTGGTGCAATTTAGCTCGGATGCCTGCCCTATCCCTTTTGCCGGCGCCGATACTTATGACCTTGAGAACATAATTTTGCATGAAATTGGGCATGCCTTAAATCTTGCACATATTAATGATGACTTTGAGGTAACAAACAACGCATATAGCCACGTTAACCCGGGCAAAGTGATGCACTTTTCTATCTTGCCGTTTGTTGACAGGCACTCACCGGACAATGCGGCATATACTGGCGCATTATACACAGTTACACCGCAGGAAGATGAATTTGGCACCTGCGATTACCCGGGCGCAATGGCGCAGCTTGCCCATACAACTATACCCAATGACGATTGCCCGGGGGCGTTCCCTACAGCCGGAACCACGATCGGCACCGTAGTTAATTTTGATCTTGTGCATGCAACAAGTAATAAACACACTGACCCCGCCTTTACTCAAATAAACGGCCTGAATAATGGGGTGCCTGTTACAAACAATGCTTACTACGCTTTAAAAACCACAAACAGCGGAATATTAACAATAAGCGTTAGCAATTATACTAACACGCCCGCTCAATTTGCAAACTGTACAGGGCAGGGTGTACGCATGGCCTTATACAAGGTTAATGCCTGCCCGGTTGGGGATTCATTTCCGCCGCCAGTTTCAACCGCTACCTTTACCGGTAACGTGGCGTTATCAAATATTACAGGGTTAACACCTAATACTACCTACCTGTTATATTTTGATGGTTTGCGCAATACAAAGGCCAATTTTAATATAACACTTGGTGGCTCGGCACTACCAATAGTATTGGCAAACTTTACAGGCGAATATATACATGGTGTTGATAACCTGTATATTGATATTACACAGGCAATCAATGTAAAAAATATAGCTGTTGAAAGAAGTGACGATGGCAATAATTTTAGCCAGCTTGGTTTACTGCCTGTGCCGTCTGCACAGCTTGTAGGCAAGCATACTTATACTGATGCACAGCCTTTCGTTGGTAAAAATTACTATCGGTTAAAAATTACTGATAACGATGGTATGTACCAGTATTCAAACATAATAGTGCTTCAAAATACACTTAATCAAAAAACGTATGTATACCCTAACCCGGCTAAAAACAATGCATATATAAGCTTTAGCGGTATACAGGCAGGGCGTTATAGCTGTGTTGTTTACGATGCATCAGGTAAGGCCATAATAAGCCGTGAATACACACTTGCAACAGGTAATCAAACAGTAAGCGTGCCTTTAAACAATATGGCAGGTGGCATATATGTAGTAAGGGTAACAGACAGCAAAGGCAAAACTGTTACATTGCAAAAATTAGTGAAAGAATAAAAAGTAAAATATTATCAACATAGTGCTGAGGGCGTAATGCTTTCAGCACTTTTTGTTTCAACATCTTGTTATGGCTAAGTGGTTGTTGTTTATAGGTATATTACTTCAGGTGCGCGCTATGGCTCAATCTGCGGCGTTTACTGATATAAATATTCATTCACCAAAAACAAATGATACTTCTGCGAGTATTAAGTACCCTGTAGTAGTAATAAATAATGTTGCTGTTGCAAGTGTTATAAATAAAAACATAAAGAAAGTATTGCTTGATGACAACCTGGTTGATACAACAATCAATAACACCGCCGATGCCCTTAAGCAATATGCTGCCGGTTACTTAACCGATATGGATTACACAGTAACCTTTAATAAAAACGGCATATTGTCACTTAATGTTTACCTGCAGGTTGAAGGCGCGTATCAATGGTCATACTACTGCTACTTTAACTTTAACCTTGTTACCGGTGAAAGTCTTTCGTTATCATCCATAATAAAAGCTGCAGGTTACAGTGCCTTTAGAAATACCATGTTACATTATAAACAGTCAGGCTTAAAGAAGAGCATGCAGGATACGAAAAAGAACCTTGACAGCGGCTATGTAGATAAAGATGATTATGTATTTTTTTTGGAGAGAATTAAAGAAGAAGGCTGTATGGACAGTGTTTCTCTTCAAAAATTCAGCCTGTCGGCCAATTATATACAGGTATTTAACGAATGTGGCTTTCCGCATGCAATGCGCAATATACAGCCCGACTATAATTTATTGTTTGATATTAAAAAAGGGCGTGACATGCTTAATGCGGAGTTTTTTGAAAAACTGTCGCAATAATTACCGTTAGCAGGGTATATTGCATGCGAAATAAAGCCTTAAATTCATTAACTAAACAATTTGCTATATGATACCTCTGTTAATTGCCGGCGGAGTAATTCTCCTCATTTGCCTGGTACTGATAAATATTTTTAACCGCTTTGCACGCAACCGTAACCTTGTAAAAGATGGGTGGAGTAATATAGATGTGCAGCTTAAACGCAGGCACGATCTTATACCAAACCTTGTGAACACTGTAAAGGGTTATGCCGCCCACGAAAGCGGTACGCTTGAAAAAATAGTGCAGGCCCGCAACATGGCTGTTAATGTTAAGGCCGACGACATTAATGCCAAAATTGCTGCTGAAAACCAATTGCAGCAATCTCTTAGAAGCATTTTTGCGTTAAGTGAAAGCTATCCTGACCTAAAGGCCAACACCAATTTTTTAGATCTCCAAAACAAGCTCGCGGAAATTGAAGAAAGCCTTGAGCGCAGCCGCCGGTACTACAATGCTACAGTGCGTGATAACAATACTTACGGCGAAACTTTTCCCGCTGCTATGTTTTCAGGTATGTTTAAATTTCAGCACTTTGACTATTTCCAGGTTGATGAAGCGTCAAAAGAGAACGTGGTTGTTGATTTTTCAAAATAGAACAGCCCCTTTTCAAATCTTTTTATTATCAAACATTGCCCGGCATGAAAAAAAAATTTATTCTTTTTTGCCTGTGTATTGTATTAAGTAAGCTTCTGTTTGCACAGGGCTTTACTGTAAAAAACTACCATGTTGATATAACCATTAGTAAAGACGGTTATTTTGATGTAGAGGAAAAATATGATGTTGATTTTAGCGAGGACAAACATGGCCTTTGGCGAAAAATACCCTATGTATACGAAGTAAAGGATACAGATGGCAATACTAAAACAACATCTGTTAATATTTCAAACATTAGCGTACCGGGATGGCCATTTAAAAAAAGCCGTGCCGATGGTAATCTTAATATAAAAATTGGCGATGCTGATAAATATGTTAGCGGCAGCCAGCAATACACTATTAAATACCGGGTTAAATATGCGTTTTTGTACAGCAGCACAGCCACCAAATTTTACTGGAATTTTTTAGGCCGCGAGTGGATGGCAGATTTTGAGAAGGTGAATTTTACAATTCATTTACCTGAAGCTTTACCGCTGACTAACAAAGACTATTTCGTTTACACGGGGCAGTATGGCAGTAACGATAGCGCCGCTAAAATCAGCTACGCTGATGGGGTGGTTAGTGGTGAGGCAACGGAGGTATTAGGTAATGGTAAAGACCTAACCGTTTTAATAAACCTGCCGGCAAACTACATTGCACAACCCAGCGCTTTTAATAAGTTTATTGACGAATTTGGGTATGTACTTTTTCCGCTTATATTAATACTTGCATACTACCTGTTGTGGAGAAAAATTGGCAGGGATAACAAAATAATTAAGGTTGTTGAATTTCAGCCACCACCCGGTATAGACCCTGCGATGGCCGGCTTTCTTATAAATGATCAAAGCGATGCAAGCGATCTGATTGCATTCATTCCGCATTGGGGCGCATACGGGTATATAACGGTTGAGCAGGTGGAGAAAAAGGGTATTTTCAGTCATGGCGATACTATTCTTCATAAAATAAAAGAGCTGCCCGTCGGTTCGCCAGATTATGAGACAACGCTGTTTAACGGGCTATTCAGAAGCGGTGATGATGTGAGTATGAGCAGCCTTAAAAATACTTTCTACAAAACCATGAACGATGGTAAGGCAAAGCTAAAAAGCAGCGCGATGGCGGCAGGGTATTATACAAAAAGCTCAAATAGTTCAGGTTGCCTTGTTAGTGCAGGTATAATTATTATTGGTGTAATTGGGGCATATATATTAAACGATTGGTATGGGCAGGTAGCAGTAATAGTTTGGGTAATTGTTTGCGTTATATTAATACTTTGTTCCAGGATATTTATGAAACGTACCAGCAAAGGTGATGAAGCAATGATGCATATAACAGGCTTTAAAATGTTTATTGAAAAAGCTGATAAAGACAGGCTCGCAGTTTTACTAAAAGAAGATCCGACGTACTTTGAAAAAACTATGGGCTACGCGTTAGCCTTTGGCATGTTAACTGCCTGGGGCAAAAAGTTTGACGGGCTTGATGTGCAGCCGCCAACATGGTATTACGGTTATGGCCTATACGCGTTTTCACCATACAGCTTCTCACAAAATTTAAACAGCACTATGTCAACCGCGCAAACCAATATGGTAAGTATACCTTCGTCGTCGGGTAGTGGTGGCAGTGGCGGTGGTGGTTTCTCCGGTGGCGGTTTTGGCGGTGGTGGCGGTGGAAGCTGGTAAATATATTCAACCCTAATGTATGAGAAAAACAGTGCTTTGTTTCGTATTCGCAATCTTTTTTAAGTGTATAAGTTTTGCTCAGGAGTTTACGGTTAACAGCCTGCATGTTGATGTTGTAATTAATAAAGACTGCTATTTTGATGTAACAGAAAAGTACGATGTAAAATTTGATGATGAAAAGCATGGCATTTGGCGAGCCATACCTATGAATTATGTGATGAAGAATGCAGACGGGACTGAGGAAAACCGCTGGATTGATATTTATAAAATAAATGTACCTGGATGGGAGTACAAAAAGAACAGGGCTGACGGCAAGGTAAATATTAAGGTTGGCGATGCCGATAAATATATTACAGGCAGGCAGCAATACACTATTCAGTACCGCGTAAAGTATGCTTTTTTCTACACGGATTCTGCTATCAAATTTTACTGGAACATGCTTGGCCCCGACTGGACGGCCAATTTTAATAAAGTAAGTTTTACTATTCACCTGCCCGGCAATACACCTCTTACAAATCATGATTACTTTGTTTATACCGGCCGTGATGGCAGTAACGACAGTAATGCCACCATAACATACAATAATGGCATAATAACGGGTACCACTATAAAGCCACTGAATTATGGTGATGATGTAACAGTATTGGTAAACCTGCCAAAAGACTATATATACCGGGCATCGCAACTTGAGGTTACTGCAGATAAATATGTTTGGGTATTATTTCCGTTGTTTCTTATACTGGCCTATTACCTGCTGTGGCGCGCTATTGGGCGTGATAGAAAGCTAACCAACGTTGTTGACTTTCAACCGCCGCCAGGTATCGACCCCGCTATGGCGGGCTTTCTTATTAATGACAAGAGCGATGCCAGCGATTTGATTGCATTTATACCACACTGGGGCGCCTACGGTTATATTACCGTTGAAGAATTGAAAAGAGGAGACGTAGATACAGGCAGTGACACCATATTGCACAAACTAAAGAACCTGCCCGCAAATGCGCCCGCGTATGAGCGCATTATGTTTGACGGTTTATTTGCCGAAGGGGACAATACCAGCGTTAAAGGCCTTGAGAATACTTTTTATACAACAATGGAACAAGCAGAAGCCAGCCTTAAAAAATGCGCGCTGGATGCAGGTTATTACACCAAAAGTTCCAAAGTAATGGGCTTGCTTATAATATTTGCATTAATATTATTGGGTGTTGCAGGGTGGTACCTTATATCACAGTGGTACGAGGCCCCGGCAACCATTGTGTGGATAATTGTTTGCATTGGCCTGGCGTTTTGCAGTGGCTTATTTATGAAGCGTACCAGTAAGGGTGATGAAGCAATGATGCATGTAACCGGCTTTAAAATGTTTATTGAAAAGGCTGAGTCAGACCGGCTAAAAACCCTGCTTAGACAAGACCCATCTTTTTTTGAAAAAACCATGGGTTACGCGGTAGCCTTTGATTTACTTACAACCTGGGGTAAAAAATTTAATGAGCTTGATGTGCGTCCTCCGGTTTGGTATACCGGCTACGCTGTCTATGGGTTTTCCCCACATAATTTCTCACAAGTTTTTAGCAACACTATCTCAACAGCTCAAAGCAGTATGATCAGCTCGCCATCATCATCCGGCAGCGGCGGTTTTTCATTTGGTGGGGGTAGTGGGGGCAGTGGTGGAGGAGGCGGCTTCTCTGGTGGCGGCTTTGGTGGTGGTGGCGGAGGAAGCTGGTAAAACTAAGTCATAAGTCATCGGTCATAAGGTCGTTTGTTAATTCGTTAAGCGAAGAAAAATATTCATTAATCAATCCTCAATGTTCAATTGAATCATACTGCGGAAATCAACGTTTCCTTCCTACCTTTCAGTTTAAAAGTAAAGCATGCTTCGCTCGATTGTTATTGTTGTTATCTGCTTGTCGTTCTTTTCGTGCTCACATCATTATGATAACCCGCATGTGCGTATCGAGACAAGCAGGGGTGATATAGAAGTGGAGTTATTTCCAAAGCAAGCGCCGCTGAGTGTGGCTGCATTCTTAAAAAATGTTGATTCAGGCTATTATAAAAACACTTCTTTTTACCGCATACTCAGCGATGATAACCAACCTTCAGACAGTTACAAAGCAAGGCTTGTACAGGGCGGTTTATGGAAATCAAAATATAAGCTTTCCGCATCGTTACCCGGCATTCCGCACGAAACTACCCAGCAAACCAAATTAACCCATACTGATGGTACGGTATCACTCGCCCGTTTAAAACCGGGCACAGCAAACACAGAGTTTTTTATTTGTGTGGGGGATCAGCATGGATTTGATTATGGCGGTACAAACAACCCTGATGGGCAGGGGTATGCTGCTTTTGGCAGGGTGGTAAATAACGGTATGAAGGTAGTGCTTGATATTTACAGCGCAGCAGAAGATGATGAAGACCTTGCACACCCTATTGAGATCTATGATATTGTAAGGCTGTAAACTTATTGCTGTTTAAATACATCACAAGCTTCTTTAAAACAAAAAAAGAGACCGCAATTGCAATCTCTTTTTTGTTAAATAATGTTTCCGTAAGTATTAGTGCTTGTTTGACTTTGTTGCATCTGATGTGTAAGCCCCAAGATCAACGCCGTATGTTGCATTGCCCTTGCCAATAGCAGGTGAGCCTGTCTGCAAATGATAATCGTTGCTTGTTGCAGCACCATTTGGCGTTGCCACTTTGCCATCAAAACTTTTAAACATGGGGTCTTTGTCGCCAACTGCTGTTGAAATAAGGTCGCTTGCCTGTGGCTTGCCAACACCATCGCCAGGATAAAAATTACTCCTTAGCGGTATAGAGATATTCGGGTGAACAGTTGTATCGCTATAATTATCAATTGATGCATAAAAAAGGTTATTGCCGTATTTTGTGTTAACGGTATCGGCGTCAGTAAACAGCTCAAGTCCCTGGTAGTTGTCAACCATTACATTGTTGTATATATTGGCTTTTGCGTTCAAGCCTACTGAAACACCTCTGCCGGGTTCAGCAGCACCTCTTCTCCAGCCGTTTGATACAAGGGTATTATTAAATACATTAACTACAGTTTGCGGAAACGGTGCCGTGCTGCTTGTTTCAAGCTTTACACCGGTACCTGCCTGGCTGTAAACAACGTTGTAGCCAACATCACCCACAACACCTGATTTTAAATTTATAGCCTCGCCATCGGTGCTGCCTGAGCATTGAATGGTATTACGCAGTATAGTTACCCTGGCGCCTGCCTGGCAACGTATAATGTCATCCTGGCCATTTGTAAACCATGAGTCCTCAATGTCAACATTAACAGGTGCTGCAACAAATAAACTTTTTCTTGGGCCGCCTGAAGGGTCGGGGCCGCCGGTGTTGGCAATCTTTACCCACTTAACCGTTACTGACTGTGCGCTGTCGCATTGAAACCCACCCCACGAACCTGGAGTATTGCTGTCTGAATTAAAAGATATCGGTTGGTCTGCCGTACCTACCAGCAAAAGAACGCCTGCAATGTTTACCTGTGCATTATTTTTTACAATAACTGTTACGCCCTGCTGCGCAGCAAGGGTATCACCTGGTTTCACTGTAAGATCGGCAGTAATAGTGTAAGTGTTACCGGTAGTAAAAGTGCCTTTTACAAAGCCTGAAATGCTGCCCGGTGCAATGGGATTAGAAGCCGGTACTGTTGGTGTTATCACCGTGGTTGTGTCCTTCTTTGAGCATGATGCCACTAATACGGTTATACCTGCAGCAAACAGCAGGAAAGATAATTTTCGTGTTTTCATTGTTGTTTATTTTATTTTAGTTTTTACGATTATCTTGAATACCTGAACCCTATAAGGGCATTTGATTTAAATACATCCTGGCCTACTATCAGCGTATTTATTTTATACGTAGTGGCCGTGTTTAAAATGTTGTTGAATTTGCCAAAAACAGTGAAGTGTTTTTTGAAGGAGTATTCGGCTGATAGTGCGAGAAAAGACTGTGGTTGCTGGTAATAGTCATAACCATAAATAGGGTATACGCGCGCCAGCGTATTGCCAATATATTGGTAGGCTAACTGTGCAAAAAAGCGCCTGTGTGTGCCCCTGTACAGCAAACTAACATTAGCTGTATTATCTGTTTGGCCTTGCATGGGCCGTTCCTGTAATTTATCATAGGTTGTTTGTGCCTGCAGATCAGTATAAGACTTTATAGAATAAATTTTTGAGTAGATGTACGTGTAGTTACCTGTAATACCAATGTTGCCAAAATATTTTGTATACACAAGCTCCGCACCCCACACGGTTGCAGTGCCAAGGTTAACAGGCTCATAAGTGGTGCCGTCAATATAAGCAAGCTCAATAGGGTCTTGTATCCTCTTATAAAATCCGCCAATAAACAGTTGCTCCTCATCTCCCGGGTAAAGCTCATAACGCAGGTCAAGGTTATCAGCAATACTGTGCTTAAGATTTGGGTTGCCCTGTTCATCGGTAGCCGAAGAGGAGCTTAATATACGGTAAGGCACAAGCTCGTAATAGTTAGGCCTTGATATAGACTTGAAATAAGACAGCCTGATATTTGTTTTTAAATTAAGCTTGTAATTAAACATCATGCTGGGTAAAACATCAGTATAATCCTTATTCACACCATTAATTGCTCCAGGGTGAAAGGTGTTTATTGTAAAGCCCTGTTCAGTTTTCTCTGTGCGAATACCGCCAAACACATCAAATTTTTTGGTTTGTATTTTAGCCTGTATAAAACCTGCTGTTACATTCTCAAAAGCATGATAATTGTTTACATCGTAATCGTAAGTGCCGGCGGGATTATAAACAACCCATTGTGCATCATAAATATTGGTAAACACCTGCTTAACGCCGTTGCTGTTTGTGGTAGGCTTTAAGTCGTACGCGTCCTGCAGGTTATAACGTGTTTTATGCCTGTACAATCCGCCTGCCTTAACATCAATAAATACTTTGTGTATGGTTGTTTTATAGCTAAGGTTGGCTATAGCGCTGTAATCCTTATCGTTATTGTGCTGCCATACCCTGCTTATATCGTCAAAATAATCAGGTGTTGTAATAAATGTATAAGGCCCGTGTACATCACCGGTGGTGTGTACGGTATCAATTTTTTTATTTACGCTAAGGTCAGCCCTGTCTGGTGATCGTTTTGTTGCTACTGAAAAAACGCCTGCCCAGTCAAAAAACAAATGCTGCGATAATATGTGCCTGCCTTCCAGCTTTAAATTTTCAAGTAACTCATGGGTGGTAAGTGATGAATAATCAGTGCTTACAGGCCCTGTGCCGGGTACGGTTCTGCCGCCATTACCCCCTTTAATAGCCGTATCAACACTGATGCGTGATTGTGCCAGGTAACTGTACAGCAATACATTGCTTAATATTATTTTATTGCGGTTGTTTATGTTATAATCTGCATGCAGTAACAGGCCATTGTTTAATTGTTGAGTTGAAAACTGCCTTGTTGATACATCGCTTAATGCCGGTATGGCTAAGTAAATATCAGGCACTACAGAGTTTAATATGGAGTTGGTGCCGTAATACTGGTTTTGAAAATTATCTGCCACAATAATGCCCAGTTTATTATTTAAAAAACGCTTCCCGTATGTTAATCCGGCAATGCCTGTTGGTATGGGTGTTTTGCCTTTAAAATCAAGATTGCTGCGGCTAAAATCGCCCGGTTGTGCAACGTAACTGCTGCCAAACCTTTCGTTAAGGCTTTTTTGCTGTATGTCGTTTGTCGAAAAGTAACTGTATTTTCTATCAAGCAAAATCTTGCTGTACCCAAGGGATGCTGTAGCCCTTATTAACACCGTGTCAGGTGCATCTTTCATAACAAGGTTTACAGTGCCGCCAATTGCATCACCTTCCATTTCAGGCAAAAGTGTTTTGCTTATTTCTATTTTTTGTAACAGGTCACTTGGTACAATATCAAGCGATACAAACCTTGCCTTTTCATCGGGGCTTGTTACTTTAACCCCGTTTATAAGTGTGTTATTATACCTTGGCTCCAATCCTCGTACAATCGCATACGATTCATCCGCACCAGAATTTTTTTGCAGTGTAACACCGCTCATTCTTTGTAATACATTTGCCGCGTTTATATCCGGCGACCGTTGAATACCCTGTGCTGAAATAACATTAATGATGTTGTTTGCATTTTTCTCCGCATTGCGTGATGATGCTTCTTTATCGCTGTTAATAACCGTAAAAACATTTACTGTTGCTAATGAAGCATTTTTTTCAGCAAGCGCCATTGCAAAATAATTTTGTTTGCCTGCTGCAACAGTTATTTGTGCAGTTAAGATTTCATATCCAACATACTCTGCTTTTAATGTATAGTTGCCCGCCACTACATTTTCAAAAACAAAATCACCGCCGGTTGTCGTTACTGTTTTAATTTCTTTCCCACTTTTACCTTTAAGTGTAACAAAAGCACCAGCTAATTTTTCCTTAGTTGTATTATTTACAATGTTACCTGTTACAGTATTTTGAGCAAGAAGCTGTGAGGAGCATATAACCATTACAGCAGTTAAAAAAAGGCAGATTGATTTCATGCACTTAGTGATTTTCAGCGGCAAATGTGAAAAAAAACAATTGATGAAATAACCCGTACATACAGAAATAATATACATATAACCTTTTGATAATCATTAAGTAACATTGCAGCAGTTACTTCAGAATTGCTTCAGTATCTTCAGAATGTCTTTACATTTTGTTCATATTGGCTGCGTTTTTTTTGATTATTATGCTTTTAGTTTAGCGGGCTAAATTTTAAATAATGAATACAAGAGTTCGCTTAACCTGTGTTTTAATGCTGTTGCTGGGCTGTTATATAAGCCGGGCCAACAAAACATCTACTCATTTAATAACAGCATACCTGTATCAGTATGCAATAATGCCACGGCCTGTTATAAATTAATAATTATAACTTAACGCCGCGTTTTGCCATAGGTTATAATAAAATAATTACCTCCGCATATAACTAATTATTTGTATGAATATTCGTAACTGTGTTTTTGTTTTTTGTATTGCTATAACATTTATGAATGCATGCGCGCAAACGCCTGCAAAAAAGAATAAGGATGTAGTGCCTGTTGAATTGATACGCGGGCCATACCTGCAGTCTGCTACCGGTAATAGTATGCTTATACGCTGGCGCACAGATGTTAATACGCGCAGCCGCATACGTTTTGGCACAACCGCTGAAAAGCTTGATATGAATGTTGATGATTCAGCATTGGCCAGCGAGCACATTATACACCTTACAGGTCTTGCTCCGCATACCAAATACTACTATTCTGTTGAAGATTTTAATTCAGTATTGCAGAAAGATACTGACAACTATTTTTATACATTACCCGTTGCAGGGAAAGAGGATTTTTATCGCATAGGTGTGTTTGGCGATTGCGGCAACAATTCAGTAAACCAGGTTAGTGTACGCGATGCTTTTAAAAATTACCTCGGATCAAATTACATGGATTCGTGGATATTATTGGGAGATAACGCTTATTACACTGGCAGCGATGGCGAGTTTCAACTAAAATTCTTCAGCATTTATAAAAACGATCTGCTGAAGAAATACCCGTTGTTCCCCAGCCCCGGTAATCATGATTATAACGACCGCGACCTGCATGAAGCAAAAGCGCAGGAAACACACCAGGTGGCGTATTACCAAAACTTCTCCATGCCTGTTAACGGCGAAGCTGGTGGTGTGCCTTCGCATAACCAGGCGTTTTATTCGTTTGATATTGGCAATGTTCATTTTCTGTCGCTTGATTCTTATGGCAAAGAAGAGAACGAATACCGCATATATGATACCCTTGGCCCGCAGGTGCAATGGATAAAGAAAAACCTTGAAGCAAACCAAAATAAAGGATGGATAGTTGCTTACTGGCACCACCCGCCATATACTATGGGCAGCCACAACTCAGACACAGAGCAGGAGCTTGTTAAAATACGCGAAAACTTTATACGCATACTGGAGCGTTACGGTGTTGACCTTATACTATGCGGCCACAGCCATGTGTATGAACGCAGCCGTTTAATGAAAGGGCACTACGGTATGGAAGCGACCTTTGATGCAAAGCAATACAATGTAAGCTCTTCAACGGGTTTGTATGATGGCAGCGCTAATTCCTGCCCATATATAGAGGATTCAGCGCATGGCACGGTGTATGTTGTAACTGGCTCGGCCGGGCAATTGGGTGGCAAGGAAAAAAGCTTTCCGCATGATGCTATGTTTTATTCAAACGCTGATATTGGCGGCGCGGGCATGCTTGAAGTGCAGGGCAACAGGCTTGATTTTAAATGGGTTTGTTCTGATGGGGTGATACGCGACCATTTTACCATGATGAAAGGCGTAAACAGGCATAATGTGATAGAAGCACATAAAGGCGAAAGCATAACATTAACTGCATCGTTTACCGGAAACTATTTATGGAGCAATGGGCAAACAGGCAAAAGCACTACCGTTAAACCTGTTAAAAAAATTACCACTTTGTTTGTGAAAGATAAGCAAGGCTGCCTTAGGGATAATTTTACAATTGAAGTTGTACCATCTAAATGAAGAAGCTATGGCGTATATACCTGCTTATTTGTATAATGGTGGTTACAGCCACCGCACTTACAAAACCAAAGCCTGATGAGGCTACTGCCGAAGTAACGGCTTACCTGCAGCAAACATTGCCCGCGTTTATTACAAGCATCCAACAACTTTATGATGCTGTTTTAAAAATGCGGGCTGGCAATGCACAGCAAATTAACAGCACAAAACAGGCACTAAGACAATGCAGGCTTAAATACAAGCGGGTGAGCCTGCTGATGGAATATTTCTTTCCAAGCGAAACAACCGTATTTAATGCACCGCCAAAATATGAAGTGGATGAACCTGATATGGAATACCAGCACCCCGCAGGTTTACAGGTTATTGAAGAACTGTTATTTAAACCATACAAAGCAGCTAATTATAAAGCATTATTACAACAGGTGTTGCTTGTAAAACACAGTGCAGAAGCGCTACCAGCATTGTTGCATGGTTTTAAAGCAACAGAAGCGCAGGTAATGGAAAGTATAAAGCTTGAGCTGGTACGCATTATGGCCCTGTATATTAGTGGCTACGATGCACCACAACTAAAAAGCGGTATTGATGAAGCATACCAGGCAATGGCTGCCATTAGCCAACTGTTGCAGGCTTATATAAAGGATTATGCGGGTGCGGAAGATATAAAGCTATGCATGCAGAATAGTTTAGCTATGCTGCAAGGTTACCCTTCGTTTGATGGTTTTGAAAGGCTGCGTTTTTTGCAGCAATGTGCTGTGCCGCTGCAAAGGCAGTTGCAACAATTTGTAACTGCAAATGGCTTGCAGCTTAATAACGCACCTGCATTAAATACCAGCGCGACATATCTGTTTGCTGACGATGCGCTTAATAAAAACGTATTTACCATAGCAGGCAGTAATGGGTTAAACGCTAACCTTGTTACATTAGGAAAAACGCTATTTTCTGAAACAGCATTGTCGGGTGATAATACGCGCAGTTGTGCATCGTGCCACGTGCCCGGTAAATATTTTGCCGATGGTTTAAAAACCAACACGATAATGCACAGCGATAAAAACCTGCAAAGAAATACGCCCACGTTGCTGTATAGTGTATTTCAGTATAGCCAGTTTTGGGATGGCAGGGCAAAGACGCTTGACGAGCAGGCGTTAACAGTATTGCATAATAAAACCGAGATGAACATTAACGAGGATTCAGCAGTGCAGCGGCTTAGCGGTGATAAGAATTATACTGCGTTATTTACACAGGTTTGGCCAAATGAAGAAAAGGAGGTAAGCATCAAACACATCAGCGCAGCGCTATCAGCCTATGTAGCAACATTAACGCCTTTTCAATCGCCGTTTGATAAATACATGCGCGGTGATACAACAGCGCTTACACCTGCGCAGCAAAATGGCTTTAATATATTTATGGGTAAGGCAGCCTGCGGTACCTGCCATTTTATACCATTGTTTAACGGGCTTACACCCCCATTGTACAATAAAACGGAATACGAGGTTGCAGGCACAACTTCAACAGATGATTTTACCAAACCTGTAGCTGATACCGATATGGGGCGGTATAACTTCTTCCCCATACAGTTTTATAAAAAGGCATTTAAAACACCAACAGTACGTAATACAGCGGTAACCTTGCCCTATATGCACAACGGTACATTTAAAACCCTGCAAAAAGTAGTAGAATTTTATAACAGGGGTGGGGCAGCAGGCATGGGCCTTAAAGAAGAAGGCCAAACACTGCCATCAAGGCCGTTACACCTTGCCCAGTATGAAAAAGATTGCTTAGTAGCCTTTATGCAGTCCCTTACTGATGATATGCGTAGAATCCATGAAATAAAATGAAAAATCTGTTTAGTCTTCTCACCTGCGCAAATAATTGGACGGCCTCAGAAAAAAGTAAATACAAATACATACATAGGCTGAAACCATTTGCCCAGTAATGTTTATAGCCAAGACAACAATCTGCTGAATAGCATTGTTACCGCTGAAGCGCTTGCAATCCCGCCTTGGGTGGGACTATGTAAAAACAAAAGCCGGTATCATGCTTCCTCTTTTACTGCCAGCGATAACCCTGCAAATACTAACCCCACAGCGGCGAGTATTATAAACGATATTTTAAGGCTTGTTGCACCTGCTACAAAACCAATAAGCACCGGGCCAATCAATAACCCTATAAAACCTAATGTTGATACAGCCGCTATAGCCACCCCCGGCGACATTCCTTTTGTCTTTCCCGCAGCGCTAAACACTAATGGCACCCCTGGTGATACACCTATGCCAACCAATACACAACCAATAATAGCGGGTGTTAAATATGGCAGGCACACACATAATATAAGCCCTGCCGCTGTAAAAATGCCACTATAAAAAAGTACCGTCTTAATGCCGGTTACGTTGGTAATTTTATCTGTTACAAAACGTATCAGTGCCATGCTTATGGTAAATGCGGTGTAGCCTGCGCCAATCCAGCCGGGGTTAACAGCCATTACCTTTTTAAAATACACGCCGCTCCAGTCAAACATAGCACCCTGGCACATCATTGAGCAAAACGCTATCACGCCAAGCAGTATCATGCCTTTGCCCGGCAATACAAATACCTTTCTTTTTTTATCGGCGTTAATATCCTCCTGCAATAAATAAGGTATGCAAACCAGCATGGCAATAAACACGGCAACACTTATACAAAGCAGGTGGGTTTGCGTGCTTATACCTTTACCCATAACAAAAGTGCCTATCGCCGCGCCAGCTATGCCCGCAGTGCTCCACATAGCATGAAATGACGATAGTATGCGCCTTTTATACTGCGCCTCTACACCTATGGCCTGTGTGTTTACCGATATATTAAGCATATTGCCAAACGAGCCAAATAAAAACAATGCAACAGCAAGCTGTAAAACGGAATGTGAGAAACCTATTGCTGCCAGTGTAGCGCTGTACAGCAGCGATGATGCTGTAACTACTGCACGGCTGCCTTTTTTTGCTATGATAAAGCCTGTGAATGGCACGGTGATAAAAGAGCCTGCAGGCATGGCAAACAGCACAGCCCCTAGCCCCGCCTCACTAAGGTGCAGGCTTTGCTGTATGGATGGTATGCGCGATGCCCAGCTTGCATAACTTAGCCCGTAAAAAAAGAACATGGCGCTTATACGCATGCGCCGTGCCCGTGGTGAGTGTTCATTCATTGGTATAAAAGGTTCGCATTAAATACAATGGTACAGCGTTTACAGTTTAAAGTTTCCAGTTTGAAGTTTTTATGGAGGATTTTAATCACGAAGGGCAAAAAGAAAAACACTCCGTGTAACTCCGTGCAAAACTCCGGGTAACTCTGTGTCCCCGTTATCAATTCCTTAATTAAATTTACCGCCATATTGCAAACTAATGTTATTATTAGCCGGCAACATTTTTTTAATAACTATTAGCCTGTTAATTTGCCGCCTTGTATCTATATAATGCGTACATTTAACGCAATAGTAAATTTGGCCGCCAAATATAACTGTAATAGCCTTAAAACATTAATTGCTTTGAAAAACATTGTTTGTTTATTATTGCTTGTTATCGCTGAAACCACATTATTTGCTCAGAGAAAGAATGATGGCTATAAATACTATATACACAGGGCATCATCACCCATAAAAATTGACGGCCTGGCCAACGAGCAGGCATGGAAAGATGCACAGGCCGCCACAGATTTTTACATGGTGCTGCCAATGGATACCAGCTGTGCCCATGTTAACACCGACGTACGTTTGGCTTACGATAACGAAAACCTTTACCTGCTTGCTATTTGCTACAAGCGGTTAGACGGACCCAACATGGTTGAATCGCTGCGGAGGGATTTTAGCTTTGTAAAGAACGATAACTTCCTGCTGTTTATGGACACCTTTGGCGACCAAACCACTGGCTTTTCATTTGGGGCAAACGCTGCCGGTGCGCAGTGGGATGGTACGATGTATGACGGGGGTAAGGTTGACCTTAACTGGGACAATAAATGGATATCTGCGGTAAAGAACGATGGCGATAAATATGTATTTGAAGCTGCCATACCGTTTAAAACCATCCGTTATAAAAAGGGTATAAAGGAGTGGGGCATAAACTTTAGCCGTAACGATTTAAAAACCACCGAAAAATCGAGCTGGACACCTATACCACGCCAGTTTCCTACAGCATCATTGTCGTATACCGGTGCGCTGGTGTGGGATGCACCATTGCCTGAGGCACAGCATAACATCTCGTTTATTCCATACGTGCTGGCTGGTGTAACCAAAGATTATATTGCGCAAACACCCACCGGGTTTAAAAAGCAGTTTGGTGCCGATGCAAAAATAACTGTGTCGTCATCCATGAACCTTGACCTTACTGTTAACCCCGATTTTTCGCAGGTAGATGTTGATAAGCAGGTTACCAACCTTAGCCGCTTCGAGTTATTTTTCCCTGAAAAAAGACAGTTTTTTTTAGAGAATGCCGACCTTTTCTCTAACCTCGGTTATGCAAATATACGTCCCTTCTTTTCGCGCCGCATCGGTCTTGATGCACCTATTGGCGCAGGGGCAAGGCTAAGCGGTAAGATTGATAAAAACTGGCGTTTGGGAGTGATGGATATGGAGACTGATAAAACACCCACCACCGGCCTGCCCGCTGAGAATTTTGCCGTGGTTGCATTGCAGAGAAAGCTGTTTAAAAAGAGCAATATTGAGTTTTTTTACATTGATAAAACTGCTATTGGTTACCACCCCTCAAAAGACAGCGTTGGCCCGCATTACAGCACTTATAACCGCAATGTGGGGCTTGAATATAACCTTGCACCAAGCAACAACACCTGGACGGGTAAAACCATTTTTATACAATCGTTCAGCCCTGCAAATAAGGGCAATGGCTTTGTGCATGCAGCCAATATTTTATACAGTGTGCGTAAATGGCAGGTAGGGTGGCAGCAGGAGTATGTGGGCAACAACTACAACGCGGAGGTGGGTTATGTGCCCCGTAATAATTACATGAAAATTAACCCTACGCTGTCGCGTTTCTTCTTTCCAAAGGGTGGCATTGTATTAAGCCATGGCCCGCAAATAAGTTCAACTTATTATTTTGATACCAAGCTGCACCGCACTGATAATGAAACTGCTTTAACTTATCTTATCACCTTTCGTAACAGGATAACGTTTGATGTTGTGGGCTTAAACGATTATGTAAAACTGCTGGCACCTTTTGACCCCACCAACCTTGGTAAAGACTCCCTGCCAAAAGGCTTTGCAAGCCAGTGGAACACCATAGGCTTTGATATTGTTTCGCAGCCGCAACATACGCTTACCTATACGCTCTCAGGCAGGTTTGGCAGCTATTACGATGGTGGCCACCTTAACAATATTTCGGGCGATGTGGGCTACCGTATACAGCCCTTTGTAAATATTGATGTTGCAGCAAGCTATAACGACCTGCGACTGCCAAAGCCCTGGGGCGTTACTGACTTTTTATTAGTAGGGCCAAAGATTGATGTTACCATGACGAACACGCTGTTTCTTACCGCTTACATGCAATACAACCAGCAAACAAAAAATATAAATCTTAACACCCGTTTTCAATGGCGGTACAAACCCGCCAGCGACCTGTTTTTGGTGTACACCGATAACTACTACATAGGCCCCATATTTGTAAAAAGCAGGCAGCTTGTATTAAAGTTTACCTATTGGCTAAACCTGTAGTGCTTTATATTCCAACATGCACTTCAAGCGTTACAACTACGGCGTAATTGCTACACCAGGTGCATTATACTTGCAACAGGCAATGGCAGCGCGGGGTTTGCGGTATGCGGGTTTATATATTTAACCATCCATAGTACATTATGCCATTGGCCAAACTTAAAGCCAATATTTTCATACACGCCCACCGTGGCAAAACCCATTTGCTGGTGCAGTGCAACACTTGCAGCATTAGGCAATGCAATAATGGCGTATACATTTACAAACTGCTGTTGCTGCAACAGGTAAAAAAGCTTTGTATATAATTGCTGTGCAATACCCTGCCTGTAAAATGCCGGGTGCACATACACTGAGGCTTCAACACACCACTGGTAGGCCTCGCGCTCCCTGTGTTTTGATGCACAGGCATAACCCGCAATTTGCCCGTTAACCTCTGCAACAAGCCAGGGGTATTTACCGGTGTAGCCCGTAATACGCTCAGCAAATTGCTGCACGGTTGGCGCAACAGCCTCAAAACTGGTGGCAGTGTTTGTAACAAACGGGCTGTAAATAGCCAGCAGTTGCGCAGCATCATCCACTTTTACAAAACGTATTTGCATACAGGGTATAATTTCACCTTAACATTTACCGTTAATAATTAATAGTGCACAAACAGCGCAATTTTGCTTTATTTTGCTGTAAGGTTACACGGTATTGTGCGTTACTAAAGTAAAAAATATGAAGAAGAATATCATTATTTATACGCTGGCGGTTATTTTTTTATTGCTGCAGGTGTCGCTGGTGGCCTTTACCAAAAAAGGACCCGTACCACCTAAAAAAGATGCAGCCGGTATAACTTTTATTGAGCAGGATTGGGATAAAGCCCTTAGCACTGCCAAGGCTGAAAAAAAGCTGGTGTTTCTTGACATTTATGCAAGCTGGTGCGGCCCGTGCAAAATGTTAAAGAAGAATACTTTTACCGACCCGAAAGTTGCCGAATTCTTCAACAAGAACTTTATAAACGTATCTGTTGACGGTGAAAAAGGCGTAGGCCCATCACTACAGCAGAAATATGCCATACAGGCTTACCCCACACTTATTGTAACCAACGCCGAAGGCAACCCCGTACTATACACCATGGGCTACCTTGACCCCGCCACACTGCTGAAATTTGCAGATGCTGCGTTGAAGAAGAAATAAATTCCTGGTTTGAGGTTTAAAGTTTAAGGTTTAAGGTTTTTATGAAGGGTGTTATTGCCCTTCTTCCTATGTGTACCTGTGTTTTCTATGTGCCTTTGTGGTGAACGGCCAAATTACTTGCATACATCAATACTGCGTTGTATATTGGGGTATAATTGTAAACATGGATATTCTTACACCCATTGTAACAGCCATTTCTGCAGGGGCTGCTGCATCCTTAAAAGACACTACCACGCAGGCAGTTAAAGATGCCTATGCGGGCATAAAGGCATTGATACAAAAAAAGTTTGGCAGCAAGGTATCTATTGATGCCTTTGAGCAAAAGCCCACCTCCGAAGCAAAAAAAGCAGCCTTAAA
This sequence comes from Bacteroidota bacterium, assembly GCA_013285915.1. Lineage (GTDB taxonomy): Bacteria > Bacteroidota > Bacteroidia > Chitinophagales > Chitinophagaceae > JABDFW01. The sequence continues at coordinate 7,269 of JABDGS010000027.1, read as the reverse complement.
AGAAGAACTGGAAGATGCAGGTGCCCATAACGACAGTGAACTTTTTGAAGCCCTGCAAAAGCTTGTTACCCTTATAAAAGAAAAAGAGCCGCAGGGTGCAACAGGTGTAAATATTAGCGAAGTAGAAGCCGAGTTTATTAAAATAGGCAAGGTTAAAGCAATCGGCACAGGCATAAGCATTACCAAGTCAAAACTTACAGGCGGTATTGATATTGGCGAGGTTGATGCAGGCACCAACACAAACCCCATATAGCGGCGCCAGGTATACAACCGCAGGCTGTCGTCGCACAAACAAATGCAGCGGTAATAGTTAACGATAGTGATGTTCGCGGAAACATTACTGTATATGTTGAAACGGAAACATCCAGAAATCTTTCCGCTACCAATCAGCAATTGGTCCAAATGCTAGTTCAAAAAGACGAACAAATTGCAAAGTTGCAAAATACCGCATTACAGTTTATTTTAAATCCCGACCAACAACAGAAATTAACTACGTTACAAAAAGAGAAACAAGCGCTTGAAACAGAACTGCACCAAAGCGCCGAAATACAACAACAACTTGCACGGGATAAAGCTGACCTTGAAAAAGAACTGCAGGCTGATAAAGAAAAAAGCGCTTTAAAAGCAAAGGCACTGGATGAAGTTGAAAAAGGTAATTACGCGGAAGCCGAAGAACACTTAAGGCAATCTGCTAAAGAAAGTATTGTTGAAACAGCCGATACGTTTTACCAGTTGGGCAAAATTAAAAAGCTGCAATTAGCTTACCGCGAAGCGTATGATTATTTTAACCTTGCGATAAAAATAAATGGCGCGAATGATGCTTATTTGTTTGAAGCAAGCGACCTGGCTGACGTTTTAGGATATTATGACGATGAAATTTTATTATTGGAGAAAATTATTGGAAGAACGAATGCAACCAGCAAAAAAATGATCGCGTGTTTGAATCGTTTAGGGGGAGCCATGCACGAAAAAGGAGAATATGATAAAGCGATCAGCTACTATACCAGGGCACTGACGATTATTAATGAAACGTACGGTGTTGAAGACGAACAGGTTGCATGTAGTTATAATGGAATAGGGCTGGCGTGGGGCTTAAAACGCGAGTATCGCACAGCTATTGAGTATTTTGAAAAAGCGTTAGACATTTCCAAAAAAATCTATGGCGAAACGCACACCAATATTGCAACGTGCTACAACAACATTGGCGTAGCCTGGGATAACTTAGGTGACCGCGTTGAAGCTATTAAATATTATAACAAGGCGTTAGAAATTGACAAAATATTTTACAATGAAGACAATGAGGTGATCGCAACCAGGTATAATAATATCGGTGCGGCATTGTATCGCGAGGGCCTTCATGAAAAAGCCATTGAGTATTACGAACAAGCCTTGTTAATCCTGCTTAAATTGCTGCCACCCAATCATCCATATATAACTGGTTGCCAAATTAATATTCGCAATGCCCAGCAAGCCCTTGCCGCGCAGCAAAACTCCCCTAATCCTCCCACATCTCCTGCTCAGTAATATCCATATAATGGGGTAGCTATGGTGTATATTTAAAGTATATCACCCCTACGGGGTTTAATTAAATTTCGTTACTTGTTACTACAATAATTTCATCCCTTCGGGATTAAAGCCTGAAAGGCTGACATTATTGTAGCATTATAAAGCCTAAGCGATATAAACCTCGAACGGGTGGCATTATTATATACAGTGCCATGCACAAACTGTAAAACTGCCAATTCACCTCTAATCCTCCCACACCTCCTGCTCATTAATATCCCATATAAGGGGGTAGCTATGGTGTGTATTTAAATTATATCACCCCTACGGGGTTTAATTAAATTTCGTTAGCAGTTACTACAATAATTTCATCCCTTCGGGATTAAAGCCTGAAAGGCTGACATTATTGTAGCAATACAAACCCTAAGCGATATAAACCCCGAAGGGGTGGCATTATTATATACAGTGCCATGCACAAACTGTAAAACTGCCAATTCACCTCTAATCCTCCCACACCTCCTGCTCAGTAATATCCCAAATAGGGGGTAGCCATGTTCGTTTAGGGCTATGCCAACATCGGGGTCGCGGTGGAGGATTACGTTTCGGAGAAAAAATTTGCATTTCGTTTTACGGAAATTTACCCCCTGTATACACCCATGGTAACCAGCGGGTTAGCCGTGGGGTATTTGCAATGGATAATTAGCGTAATTTTGGCCGCTGGATGGATGGGAGATTGCTGATTTCGATATTTTGGGATATTGGGATTGGGTGCAATTTCTTAACGCGATATTTTGGGATATTGGGAGAAAGCTGTCTATTACATCACAAAATTCCTACATCCCGAAATCAGCAATAAAACTAAGTAATAAGAGATGAGCGATATAAGCGTTGCAGAAGTAAAACCTAAAAAGCCAGACTGGCTGCGTGTTAAGCTGCCTATTGGCGAAAGTTACAAGCATGTTCGCGGCCTTGTTGATACCCATAAGCTGCACACCATTTGCGAAAGCGGCAATTGCCCCAATATGGGTGAATGCTGGGGTGCGGGCACGGCCACTTTTATGATACTTGGTAACGTTTGTACCCGCAGTTGCGGCTTTTGCGCCGTTGCTACCGGCAGGCCGGAGGCGGTTGACTGGGATGAGCCCCAGCGCGTTGCCGAAGCTATATTTTTAATGAAGGTTAAGCACGCTGTTGTTACCAGCGTTGACAGGGATGAACTGAAAGATGGTGGCAGTATTATTTGGTACAACACTATTAAGGCTATAAAATCTCTTAACCCGGGTACAACGCTTGAAACGCTGATACCTGATTTTAAGGGCGAGAAAGAAAATATACAGCGCGTTATTGATGCAGCACCCGAAGTGGTTAGCCATAACGTTGAAACCGTTGAGCGCCTTACGCGCCAGGTGCGCATACAGGCTAAATACCGCCGCAGTATTGAGGTGCTGCGTGTGCTTAAGCAGGGTGGCATGCGTACCAAAACGGGTATAATGCTGGGATTGGGGGAGAAGAAGGAAGAAGTGGTGCAAACGCTTGAAGACCTTGCCGGCGCCAATGTTGATGTTATTACCCTTGGCCAGTATTTACAGCCTACCAAAAAGCATTTACCCGTGCAGCGGTTTGTACACCCCGACGAGTTTGCCGAACTGCGCGAAATTGGCTATAACCTTGGCTTTGATTATGTTGAAAGCGGCCCACTGGTACGCAGCAGCTACCACAGCGAAAAACATGTGTTTGAAGGCTACGGCAGGGGCAAATGGATGGAAGAGAAGGGGTTGAAATAGTTACAGGTTACCGGTTGCTGGTTGCCGGTTATTGCGGAGGAGTTAGTTATTATTATTTGTTTAGTCCGCCGCGGCAGACGCAATCTATCAGCGATGGGTGAAGCCCATCGTAAATAATACATACAACATCTTCAAGCCCTCCAGAGGCGGTAATAAGCAATCTATTTTTGATTTTAGTATTGATATGTGTTTTTTTGAAGAATTATCTCTAACACAATCTCCGCACATGTCTCCCCACTATGTGTTCTATGTAACCCTTCTCTCTTATGTAATATCTATGTGGTACTATGTTTTCTCTGTGCCTATGTGTTTAAAAAATACCATGTGTTTAAAAAAATGCGCGTTAAATGATATTCACCTTTTTTAAATACCTTTCACGCAAAAAATTGTTATGGGCAATCCTATTAAAACAGGGCTTGTAGGTTTTGGCGCTGCCGGTAAATTTATGCATGCACCTTTTTTAAAAACACTACCGCAGTATTATAATATTGTCAGCGTGCTTGAAAGGCATGCATCTGAATCAAAACACCTTTTTCCGGATGCGCAGATCGTGCGCAGCATTGATGAAATGCTTGATACGGATGCTGACCTGGTTATCATCACCACACCTAACGATACCCATTTGCCCTATACAAAAAAAGCGTTGCTTGCAGGCAAAAATGTTGTGCTTGAAAAGCCGTTTACCATAAACACCACAGACGCGCAGGAACTTATTGATCTAAGTAAAGCGCAAAACAAAATATTAAGCGTTTACCATAACCGGCGGTATGTTACTGACTTTTTAACCATAAAAGAAATACTCGGCCAAAACTTACTGGGCCCTGTACACGATTACGAGGCGCATTACGACAGGTATCGCCCCGAAGCCAAGCCCAACGCATGGCGTGAAGAGCCCCTGCCGGGCAGCGGCATCTGGTACGATTTGGGTGCCCATATTATTGACCAGGCCCTATACTTGTTTGGCCTGCCAAAAACTATTACGGCAAGTATTAAAAACCAGCGCAGCCATGCACGCGTTACTGACTACTTTGATGTGCGGCTTGACTACGACTATTTAAGTGTTACGCTAAAAAGCGGTATGCTGGTGCGCGAACAGGGGCCGCGATATATAATTCACGGTAATAACGGCAGCTTTATAAAGTATGGTGAAGACCCGCAGGAGGTGTATTTACGCGCTGGTAAACTGCCTACTGAAGTGCCGGGATGGGGTGAGGAAAGCGAGGAGTTTTACGGGTTGCTGCATACGGAGGTTAACGGTGAAGAAATAAAGAAGAAATATCCCACACTTAAAGGCGATTACGGGTACTACTACCAAAACCTGTACAACACTATAGTTAATGGTGCTGAATTAAGGGAGAAACCAGAGCATGGCTACAACACCATACGTATTGTAGAGCTGGGGCTTGAAAGCAGCGAAAAAAAATGCACTGTTGCCTGCACAGGTTTAAAAGATGTTAAATATCCCTGGTAACGGGCGCATTTTGGCTTAACCTTTACACTTTAAGCTAAGTTTTGTGAGTTAGTGGATTTGTTTTTGAAATACTATGTATAGAAAAAACATACTAACTATGAAACTTATAAAAACAATAATACAAGTGCTGGCAGTGCCCGCGCTTTTATTTGCAACGGCAAGTGCGCAAACAAATAACCCCAAACCGCTGGTAGATGCACAAAATTTTGTGTTTACTGCACAAACGGTGTCGCCCGCATATGGTAACCTAAGGCAGCTTACAACAGGGGAATATACTTTAAGCGTTTCAAACGGTGTTATGGTTGCAGACCTGCCTTATTTTGGCCGTGCTTTTTCTGCACCTATTGATCCCACACAGGGCGGGTTGCAGTTTACATCAAAAAGTTTTGATTATGCGGTTAAAGATAAAAGGAAGAGTTGGGATATTGCCATAAAGCCGCGTGACGCCGGGGATGCAACACAACTATACTTAACCGTATACAACAACGGTACAGCCTCTTTACAGGTTATAAGCGCCAACAGGCAGCCTATATCGTTTAACGGTATAATTGAGGAGAAGAAGTAGGTAAACAACGATAATTTAAGATATTGGGATAGCGTGTATTTATACGATACGCGCTATCCCTTTTTTTTGCTAAATTTGGTTTGTGTTATTGTTCAATATTCAAAAAGGCGGCGTATGAATAATATTATAAAAGATGAGCTTCACCAATTGGTTAATAATTGTGATAATGAATTACTGCTTGAAGAGGCGAAAGCCATTTTGCAAAATAACGTTGTTAAGGATTGGTGGGATGAATTGACTGATGAAGACAAGGACAGCCTTGTTGAATCAGAGAAACAATATGAAAATGGTGAATTTATAACCCATGCTGCATTGATGCATGAATTTGAAGCATGGAAAAAGAAATAGTTTGGACCGGGCAGGCGCAAAAAGATTTTTGGGTGATTGTAAATTACATTGCAGAAAATTGGCCTGTTTCAGTGGTAAACGACTTTAATCACTTATTGAATCTAAAGTTACAGCTACTTCAAAAACACCCTTATCTTGGCTATAAAAGCACAAAATATTCCAGGTATCGACGAACAAAAGTTAACAGGCGTTATATTCTAATTTATTCAGTAAACAGGCACCATATTGTTGTGCACAGGCTAAAGCATGCAAGCCTGCTCTGAAACATTCGGCAACGCTAACGCCCCATCGCCTTTGTAAGCAACCTCACCGTTTCATTCTTATCAACCCTGCAGGTTGCCTGCATTTTAATCATATAATCATCCACTTTTGATGCTGTTGCATAATCCAATGCGGTTTTGCCGTTTGTATCTTTAAGTGCAGGGTTGGCGCCTTTGCTTAAAAGGTATTCTACCACATCGGCTTTATCGTTCTGCGCAGCCTTCATTAGCGCAGTGGTTCCGTCTTTAGCTGCAGCATTTATATTAGCGCCGTACGCAATTAACAGGCGGCAAACAGCAACATCGCCATAATAGGCGCAGGTTACAATTAAACCCGTTCTTCCCGCAGTAGACCGTGGGCTATCGGGGTTGGCACCATGCCTTAATAAAAAACCTACGGAAAAAGCATCAGCCCCAAAATTGCGGCATGCATTTAACAGCGGCGATGCCCAGTTGGCATCTACAGCATTTATATTAACCCCGTCTTTCAATATGCTTATAGCAAGGGCGGTATCTTTTTTTTCAAGTGCAGCATTTATGGTTTGTGCTGTTGAGCCGGTGGTAACAGCAAGCAGCAGCAATAACGCTGCGGTATATTTATACAGCATAGCAGTTTATTAAATTGTACAAGGCAAGTAACCACATGCCGGTGGTAATAAAAATACCGTTCAGTACGTATTTTAACCAATCTGCATAAATACCAAATTGCAAAAAAAACAAATGATACGTAAAATAGACTTTGGCCTGCAGGCCCTTATAGTGTTGTTTTTTTTAACAGTACTGGTATGGTTTTCAATTGCAAACCACAGCTTCAATTTTATGGCCTTCCTGGTGTTGCCCGTGTTAAGTATATGGCAGCTGGTAAGCGCTATGCTTATTATGCTTTTATTGCACCGGCCGGGCGTTAAAAAACGTTTGGCGGCCTACTGGAAATGCGCAATACCATGCGCGGCCATTTTGCTTGGTACAATACTTTTTGGCCAAAAAGCTATTGATGATAACGAAATTTTGCCACAGGTATTTTTAGCAATCGGGCTTATAGGCGGCGGCCTTGCATCCCTGTATTACCTGTATTTGTACATGAAGTATTTTTTGTAATAGTGGCCTGCATTTATGCAACGCATTTAATGCAGCTTACCTTCCAGCAGCATCAGCTTTACTTTAAACAAAGCAGCAATGGTTAGCGAGTCTGTTATAATATTTTCATCCACCATTTTAAGGGCATCTTCCAAAGGCATTTTTTTTACAATAATATCCTCAGTTGGTTCCGGTGCAGCACTATGCTGAGAAAGTTTTCTTGCTAAGTAAACAATCCCTAATTCGTCAGACACTGAGTTT
>JABDGS010000026.1 GCA_013285915.1 Bacteroidota bacterium | reverse complement strand
ACAGCCATCGCACAGTTTTAAAACCTCAGCCTGCACGCCTTCTACCTCATTGCCAAAAACAACTGCTATTTTTTGGCTCGGTTTTAAAGTAAATTGCTCCAGCGAAATACTGCCCTCGGCCTGTTCAACACCATACACGGTATAATTCCGCTGCTTTAAATCATTAACAGCTTCAGCGGCATTCGCATAATACAGCCAGTCAACCGTTTCTGTTGCCCCAAGCGCGGTTTTATGAATGTCCCTGTGGGGCGGTTGCGGCGTGTAACCGCAAAGGCAGATGGCCTCAATCAAAAAAGCATCTGCTGTTCTAAATACACTGCCCACGTTATGCATGCTGCGTATGTTATCCAGCACAACAACTATAGTATTCTTTTCAGCCCGCCTGAATTCTTCAACACTTTTACGGCCAAGCTCGTCCATACTTAATTTGCGCATGCTGCAAATATAGCCCGGCGTAATCAATCGTTTTAATTACCGATTTTTTTTCCTGTTTCACGCCGCACCTGTTTATCTTTCAAAAAAACTATCACACACATGAGAAAAATTATTATGCCATTTTTGGCTTTTATTGTGTTGTCCCCATTGGCTACCATGGCCCAGGATGAGAATGTTGACACGGCAGCCATGAGTAAAATACGCACAGAGGGCCTTGACCATTCACAGGTAATGGACATTATTTTTCACCTTACTGACGCAAGCGGCCCAAGGCTTACCAGCTCCCCCGGCTATTTCAGGGCTGCCAATTATGCCAAACAATCGCTTGCAGGCTGGGGTTTACAAAATGCTATGCTTGATCCCTGGGGCAGCTTTGGTAAAAGCTGGGAGCTGCAGAAAAGCTACCTTGCCATGACGGCGCCTTATTACAAACCGCTTAGTGCTTTTCCAAAAGCATGGGTTGGGGGCACCAATGGTTTAAAAAGTGCGGATGTATTACTTATTACTGCAAAAGATTCTGCCGGGCTTACAGAATATAAGGGCAAGCTGAAAGGAAAAATACTGATACTTGACAGGAATGATGTGTATAACCAAAGCTTTAAAGCTGATGCAACGCGTTACACTGATGCGCAGCTTGATTCAATGGCCAATGCAAAGCCACCTGCACCGCTTGACACAGCCGCCCAGCGCAGAAGAAGAGAGCAATTTGCCAACCAAAACAGGGGCGGGGCTGCAAGGATGGCAACGCTGCTGCGCGAGATGGCTAAAAGCGAAGGCGCGGTTGCTATTTTAAGCGATGTTATAAGGGGCCACGATGGTACCTTGTTTGTGCAGGGTGGAGGCACTTATAAAATGAAAGACCCTGAAAACTTTACTGATGTTGTGATTGAACTGGAAGATTATAACACTATACTCAGGCTGTTAAAAGCCAATATACCGGTAAAGCTTGATGCCGATGTTAAAACAAAATTTAATACAACTGATTCATTGGGCTATAACGTGATTGCAGAAATACCCGGCACCGACCCAACATTAAAAGATGAGGTAGTGATGCTGGGTGCACACCTGGACTCATGGCAGGGGGCTACCGGTGCAACCGATAATGCGGCGGGCAGTGCGGTTATGCTTGAAGCCATACGCATTTTAAAAGCCACGGGCCTGCAACCAAAACGTACCATCCGTATTGGCTTATGGAGCGGCGAGGAAGAAGGATTGTTGGGTTCACGAGGGTATGTAAAGAAAACTTTTGGCGACCCTGCTACTATGCAATTAACCCCGGCCCATGCAAAATTCTCGTCATACTTTAATGTTGATAATGGCACCGGTAAAATACGCGGCATTTACCTGCAGGGCAATGAGGCATGCAGGCATATTTTTGAGCAATGGTTTAAACCATTTAACGATCTGGGCGCTAAAACAATTACCATAAGCAACACTGGCGGAACAGACCATCAATCGTTTGATGCCTTAGGTTTACCTGGCTTCCAGTTTATACAGGATCCGATTGAGTACGACACACGTACCCACCATAGCACTATGGATAGCTATGACCACTTAATAGGTGCGGACCTTAAACAAATGGCTACCATTGTTGCAGCCTTTGTGTATGACGCCGCACAGCGTGTGGATAAATTGCCACGAAAAGATTTGCCCAAAGCTAATCCTAATGGAAGGGGCTTTTAAACTATAGGAATAATTATAGCAACCAAGAACAACCGCGCAGGTTTTCTTGCGCGGTTGTTCATTTTAACCCTATCAAAACCATATAAATTTTCACAACCGGAGATAAAATAATTAATTTTTTTTGTTGCTGAGGAATCAATAGCTACTGCTCCAGTTCAATACCTATCTTTCGCATAAGTATCGATGCATTAAGGCTGGTGCAAATGCCGGGCTTTAGCTTGTAGTCAAAAAACAGTTCGTCATTCTCAACCTGTACATCAAAATGATAATTGCTTATATTGTTGGGGTAGCTATCCTGCAACTTTGCAAGTTCAACATCATGTGTGGCAACAACGGCAACTGCATGCTGCTTTATAAGCTGCTTTATAAGCGCGCCTGAACCAGTATGCCGGTCCAACGAATTGGTGCCGCGCAGTATTTCATCCAGCAAAATAAAAATTCTTTCTTTATTATTTACTGCATCTATAATCGTCTTCAGTTTTTTTAATTCAGCATAAAAGGTTGATGTGCTTTCTGCCAGGTTATCGGCAATACGCATACTGCTCATTAACGATATCACCGAAATTGTAAAGGATTCTGCACATACGGGTGAACCCATCATTGCCAGCACCACATTTACACCAACACTCCGTAAAAATGTGCTTTTACCACCCATGTTCGATCCTGTTATAATACTTACCTTACCAACCCCCTGCAGGTTAAAACTGTTGTTAACCCTTTTGGCGGCAGGTATAAGGGGGTGGCCAATATTGGCTGCCTGTAACGTAAAATGCTCATCACTTATGGCGGGATAACACCACGTAGGTTGATTAAAAGCAAGTGTTGCAATGCTTGAGAGTGCTTCCATTTCGGCAATAGCATTAAACCATTGCGAAAGGTTGGCCGCATTTTTATCTTTCCATTTGTTCAGGTAAAGTAATTGCCACAAATCCCATAACAAAAACGTATTAAGCAGAATAAAGGCAAATGTGTTCAACCGAACATCAAAACGGTTTAAAATATTTTTCAGCTCTTTTATTTCTGAAGACGATGGTAAGCCCTTTGCGCTTTGCAGCTTCATTTTAACAGCTGTTATATATTCAGCGTTAAAATCCTCACTCTCAATAAAGGCAAGCTGCCGGTAAATGGTATCGGCTTCTTCTACTATTTTAGAAAGCAATATCCATACGTGGTGTATTTTTTTACTAAGCGAGAATGCAAAAATTAAAAAACAAAACACCAGCAGGTAAAAAACTGGTGCAGCAATAACATCAACTGCGTACAACAGGCCGGCGCCCAGCGTAATAACAGGATAAATGCGTGCCAGCCAATGCCAGTAACCCGCTGTAAAAATGGTTGGCAGTGCAAGCCAATTTTTTAACTTTCTTTCTGTTGCGTTTGTAACAGGGCTTTGCAGGCCATACGCCTGCATTTGCTGCCGCCATGCAGTTTTATTACTTAGTTCTTTTATTGCCGCCTGCTTTAAAAGGATAGAAGATTTTGGCGATGGCCCCAGTAGTTGTGACGCCAGCAATTCCTTGCTTTGCTCTGCAGTGCAGCGGCTTATGTATTGAAACAGGGAGGCTGTACCAAAAACATCCAGGTCGTTTGCATAAGGGTGGTTTGCAGCATTAAATTGCTGCCCGTCTTCCCGGTTTAAAAAATTATTATTTAATACATCAATTTCATCTTTATTTATTTGTCTCAGCTTCTCTGCATTTTGCAGTTTTTCTTTCATATCTGTGTCAATTGACACTGCATATAAAAACGCGGCCATCCCTGCTATCGTCTCTGCAAATAATACCCAGCGTTGTTGCTGCCAACTAAATTTAATAATCGCCGCTGTAATTATTACTATCAATAACCTAATCCAACCAACGTTTGACCTTTTGCGTTTTAATACCTCAATTTCCCCCTCAAATTTTGCAATATTGTCTTTGTAAACCTGTGCTGCTGATAACATGGGCGTGAAATTAGTGGTTTGGTTGATTTGTTGATTAGTTGATTTGTTAATTGGTAAGGCTGGTTGATTGGTTTATTAAATCCAACGGGCTAATAACGCTATCTTATTATTCAACTGGCCTTTACCAACCAACCGGCTCTTACTAATCAACCGGCTCTTACCATTCAACACTCTTTTACTAATCATCAAAAACAGCTATCTTTGCAGGCTCACCGGGGCTGTATTGGTTTTGACAGCGCAGATTACGGTAGGTATAAGCATGCAGTGCGTTGGATAATTAGCACTTAAATCTGAATATTCAAAACACAAATGGCAATACACAGTATGCCATGGCTGCCTAATCAGTGATTAGATAGTCATTAGGGCCGCCGGGCAGGTTTACCTGTTACCAAGCTCCGCCGCCGACTAAAACCAAACACAGGGTGCTGCAACAGAAGGCTGTGACTGTTGCTTAAGACCATCCAGCTAAGCATATGATTGGTTTGTTCTTTTCCGGTTACGTGCCGACAATTAATAAAGAAATAAGCATGTAGAAGGCTTATGGTAAATGTGTTTGGACGCGGGTTCGACTCCCGCCAGCTCCACCGCTCTGCAAGCCGCTGACTTTCAGCGGCTTTTTTGTTGATACCATCGTCGTGGCGAGACTCTTGCATGCAGTAAATACGAAAGACAAAACTTGAACAAACTTGAATAGGCCGTTGATAGGCCAGAAAATTAGAAATCCGTTAGCTTTAGTGCCAGGCCATTCTTTTTCACCATATTTATATCCATGTATACTACAATTCATTTCTTGCGACGCAGTTATCCGGCTAAGCTGGCTGGGTTTTTCGTTTTATTTTGTGCATTTATGTTGCTGGTTTCCTGTTATACAGCACCAGCAAACCGGTACGGCTATGTTACCATGCTTGGGCAGGATACGATTGCCGTCGAATCGGTAACCCGCCAGGGCAATACATTGGAAAGCGATGCAGTGGATCGTTTTCCCAGGGTTCGGATACGTCATACTGTGATTAAGCTAAACGACGACGGCAGTATACGGCACCTGGAAATGGAAATTCACACCCCTAGTGAACCATCCTCCGGGCGGGATAGGAAAGTAGTTGCCGATGTAACCAATAACAACGTGCACCTTTCAAAAACAGACAGCACCGGCACAGTGAACCGTGATTTCCCGACAGGCGGCAGCCTGGTAGTGGCACATGTGCCGCAAATGTATAGTCTGTACGAACTTTACTTTGTCGTGGCATCAAAACAATGGGCAGCGTCAAAACTTGCTACTGACAGTGCTGTTCAATTGCGGCAGTTTTATATTGACCGGGAATTTGACCACTTTCCGTTAGGTCACGCCACAGTAACTTCAGCCGGGAAGGGCAAATTGGACATTGAGCACGACTGGCTTGCCGGAACCGGCGAGGCCGTGATGGACTCAAGCAATGCCATGCTCAGTTATTCCGGCAGCCGCACTACCTACAAAGTGGAGGTAAAACGACTGGCCACGGTGCCCGACATAAAAGCTATTGCCGCCAGGTTTGAGGCCAAAGAAACAGCAACTGGCGGCGTGAGGTCGTTAAGCGTCCGGGATACTGTACGGGCGCAAATTGGTAATGACACGCTGACCATTGATTATAGCAGGCCACTAATGCGGGGACGAACCCTGCTTGGGGAAGTGATACCTTACGATAGGGTATGGAGGACAGGAGCTAATGCGGCCACCCAGTTTAGGACGACAACCCCAATTAAGCTTGGTGGCGTGCTGGTACCTGCGGGCACATATACTCTATTTACATTACCACATAAGAGTGGCGCAGACATAATTGTGAACAAGCAAAGCGGACAATGGGGAACTGAGTTCAATGGCATACTTAACCTGGCTACAATAAAGATGGTAAGTGAAGTGGCGACTACCCCAGTGGAAGAGTTCACAATATCTGTTATTCCCGGCGATCCCCGGCACGGTAAGCTCGTGCTCGAATGGGGTTCATTCCGGTGGACCGCACCTATCGAAGTGCAGTAAGGTCCACTCATCTTTGTTCGGCAGAAGTTCTTTGATCTCCACAAAAATAAAGACGCTTATGTGCAATTTATAAGCGTCTTTATTTTTGTTGCGGCGCGTGAAATTCATGTTTGCAGATTATAAATGTATCAGCTTATAAATTAGCTTGTGCTAAAGATTTCGAAACTATGGTCTTTTCTATTTTACTTTTTTTCAACCCAAACAAAATACTTAAAACACCTACCCGTTTAACAACTAATTCGTAAAAAGCAAAGCAGCTGGCAACCGTTATCAACAACACCATCAGAAATTTAATGCGAACATCAATATCAAGTGGAAGTACCACCAGCGAGGCAAGGAATAAAAACAGCATGTGCATGATATAAACAGGGTAAGCAGCTTTACTTAGATAGCCTAATGTTTTCCCCGGGCGGTTTAAATACTTGCCGCCAAATGCCAATACCGTAAAAACCCAGCAGTTTGATTCAATTGCTAACAAAACATTGGGCATACCTGGTTGAAATTGTAATAACCTGCCGGTGTATAATAAGGCTGCAGCAGCCAAAAGCAACCATCTCCATTTTGTTATCATATTTCGGAAAGAGGAGCCTGCGAAGGCAAAGCAAAAACCAAAAAAGAATGCGAGCATGCCTAATAAAAAACCATGCAGTGTCATAGCGTATAACTCATAAGGGTTGGGGTTTACCAGCAATACTTCAGCAACAAATGCAGCAATAACCACTAACAGGCCTAAAGGATGGCTCAATATTTTTTTTGTTACTGAAGCTACTCTTCCGTTTCCATGTTTTTTAAGATAGAAGAACACCGGGGCAAACAGGATAACATAAACAAATATGTTGCCTAAAAACCAAAGGTGTGCCGGGCCAGCACTGTAGCTTAGTGGCCGCTGATAATAGTACTGCCAAACATATACTTGTGCAGGCACAATAACAAAAAAGCCAAAAATAAAAGGGATGAATATTCTTACTGCACGTTCTTTTAGCAGTTGTTTCCAACCGCGGTTTTGCATGGAGAAATAAACACCCATACCTGATACAAAAAATAGCAATGGTATCCTCCAAACATTCAGCATCGTCATGGGTGCCCACAATCCTTCCCAGGGTGTGTCATTGGTTATAAAGCCAAGCATAACGCCCCAATATTGAAAACCGATAGCAGCATGATAAATCAAAAGCAAACCAATGGCAATTACCCTTAACCAGTCTATATCGTATCGCCTGTTGTTTGTTAACATTTTGTAATAATTTAAAGCTGTAGAATTTATTTTAGCATTGCGGCAATCTGTGGACGGGTTACCTGGATATATGCGTAATCAAGTTTCAGGCCCATAGGCGCAAGCATTTTGCCCAATGCATCATAGCTGCTTTTAACTGTCCCAAACGGGCCATACACAATTTCAAATGCAGTTTGGCCATACTTGTTTTTTATTGTTTTGTCAGCACCTTTATTAAGCAACATCTTTACAATATCCGGATGGCAAAAAAATGCCGCGGTGTGCAGTGCAGTAGAGCCATCATTATTTTTAAAGTTAACATCTGCCCCCGCATCAATTAAGGCTTTCGCCATATCTGGTTTACCAAATAAGCACGCACTTATAAGCGGGCTTGAGCCACCGATGGGGTCTTTTTCGTTAAGGTTGCTCCCCGCTGCAATATGTTGTTTAAGGGCTTGCATGTTGCCTGTCATCACCGCAACGTGAATATTAATTTTAGGTGGTGCAGGTTTAGTCGCGGTTTGTCCTGTTGCACAGGCAGCAATGCATGTTAATAAGCCTGCAAAAATGGCAATAGCAGTCCCTCTGCGCATAACGCAGTTTAAATTTTTCATAATTGAAAATGTTTATTTGATTAAAATTTTAGATAGTGTTTCGTGTTTCTTCTTTTGGTAGTCCAGAATGTCCGCCGGCTGACAATCCAGGTTTAAGATGCGCTTCGTTTTAAGTTACATACTAATTTTAGTTTGACTAGGCAAATATGATAAATATTTATTGAAAAGCAATAAATATTTATTGAAAATTTATTTAAATGAGAGTTTTCTTGTAACTAAAATCGGCAAAATTGATTGATAATGAATGGATAATAAGATGAATAATTATTTGAAAAAAATACTCTGCAGTAGCAAAATTTTGTAATCAACACAAAAATTTGACAAAATGTTGCGGCGCGCCCGCCTGTTTATTATTAGTAGAATTAATAAAAGGAAACCTAAACCCTCAAACAACAATTACCCGTTATATTCGCTGTATGGCTTTTTTACAGGTATCATCCGTTACAAAAAAAGAAGGCAGCACAACCGCGGTGCAAGCGGTGAGTTTTGAGCAACAAAAAATGCAAAAGATTGCCATAGCCGGAGAAACAGGTTCTGGCAAAAGCACTTTACTAAAAATAGTCGCCGGGATAGTCTCTCCAGGTGAAGGCACAGTTTTTTTTGAAAACAAACGGGTAAAAAGAATACCTGAAGAAAAACTTATTCCGGGTCACCCCGGCATTGAGTATTTAAGCCAGCAATTTGAATTGCCGCATTTTTTAACAGTTGAGCAGGTATTAATTTATGCCAACCCTTTGCCTGATAACGAAGCAGAAAATGATGTGCAAGCAAAAGAATTATATGAACTATGCAGGATAAGCCATTTACTAAAACGGCGCACCGACCAGCTTTCAGGTGGTGAACGGCAACGCATAGCCCTGGCGCGGTTGCTTATAACAGCACCGCGTTTATTATTGCTTGATGAGCCTTACAGCAACCTTGACATGATACACAAGAACATTTTAAAAAATGTAGTGCATGATATAGAGGAGCGGCTGCAGGTTACCTGTATTCTTGTGTCGCACGACCCGCATGATACACTCTCGTGGGCAGATGAAATAATTGTTATGCGCAATGGTGAAATTGTGCAGCAGGCGCCCCCGCAGCAGGTATACAGCCAGCCTGCAGATGAATATGTTGCAGGCCTGCTTGGTAAATACAATATTATAAGCCCGGCGCTGGCCGAATATATCCCCGGTCTCAAAAAGATTGCGGGCGATAAAAAAATATTTATCAGGCCTGAAAATATTAAAATATCACGGGAAGAAAAGAATACGTTGAAAGCTTTGGTGAGCAGGATATTTTTTTATGGCAGCCATTTTGAAATTGAAATTAGTGTTGCGGGCAACCACCCGCTTACAATAAAAACAAATAGCTGCAATTTAACCAGCGGCGATTTAATTAATGTGGCAATTCAACTGGATGCTATATGGCTTATTTAATATTTTAACACAGGAATTAATTTTTATTTAAACGGTTTCAACCGCTATTTAAGCCCCGCACCAATATATGTCAGTTACATTTGTGTAAGTATTATCCGTCTTATATGCCATACTATGAAACAAATCCTTTTAGTTGAAGACGACCCGCTTTATTCAAAAATACTCAGTTACATACTTGAGAACAGCGGATATATAGTTGAATGTGCGAATAATGGTTTACAGGCCATGCAAATGACAACTGGTAAAGAGTACGACCTTATTATTACCGATATTTTAATGCCCCACGCCAGTGGTCTCGACCTTTTAAGTTACATAAAAGCAAATGAAAACTGCCGTAATGCCAAAGTACTGGTGCTCTCTGTTTTAAGTAACGAATATTATTGGGCAGAAAGCATAAACCGTGGTGCCGATGACTATATTAAAAAACCGGTAAAAGCAAAAGACTTTGTACAAACAGTAAGGCGCCTGTTGTACGCACATGCTGCATAAAAATAGCATTGCAGTTAAAACCTTATAACTCGCATTACCAGGAAGTATCTGGTAGCCACTACACGAAACCACATTTGGGTTGGCAGCAAACCATACGTATATATACGGTTTCTATGATCTGTTTTGCTCATTTATTTTTAAAGCAATATTTTGCAATGGTTAAAAGCGCAAAATGAAAATTGAGCATATAGCTTTTTGGGTAAATGATATTGAAGCCATGAAAAAGTTTTATACAACTTATTTTGGCATGGCATGCAATAATAAATACATCAATCCCAAAAAGCAATTTGAGTCATATTTTCTGTCTTTTGATGACAGCTCAGCAAGGATTGAGCTTATGCGCCGTGCGGATACAATCAACAGCGGTACACCTGCCAATACGGTGATTGGCCTGGTCTACTTTGCAATATCAGTTGGCTGTAAAGAAGAAGTAGATGCACTTACTGAAGGCTAAGGGCTGACGGTTATACAATTGCAGGTAAACCACGCATAACAGGGGATAGATATCATGAAAGCGTTGTGCTTGACCCCGAAGATAATTATATTGAAATAACTGTTTGAATTTGTTGATTATACTTATTTATAAAACGGGAAAAATTTGAACAAGACAATAATATTCGATTTCGGCGGTGTGCTTATTGATTGGGACCCACGCCATTTATACAAAAAAATATTTGCAGACGATAGCGAAATGGAATGGTTTCTTGGCAATGTGTGCACCTTAAGCTGGAACCTTAAACAAGACGAAGGAAGGCCTTTCGCAGAAGCTGTGACTTTACTGCAGGAGAAGCATGGGCAATACATCGAGCAGATACAGGCTTACCATACACGCTGGGAAGAAATGCTGAATGGCTCTATAGAAGGCACGGTGAAAATTTTTCATGAATTAAAAGAAAAGGGCTGCACAATTTACGGCCTTACAAACTGGAGCGCGGAAACTTTTCCTAAAGCGCTGGAATTGTTTGCATTTCTGCACGAGTTTGATGGCATTGTAGTTTCTGGTGTTGAAAAAATGGTTAAGCCCGATGAAGGCATATTTAAACTTTTGTTGCACCGTTACCATTTAAAGGCTGCTGACTGCCTTTTTATTGATGATAATATTTATAATATTGAAGCAGCGCATAACCTTGGTTTTGATACCATACACTTTTCAACACCAGCCGACTTAAGAAATAAGCTGGAAGAAAAGGAGTTGTTGTGAAAGAAATTGTTGGTCATATAAAATCCGCGCTTTTTGGTTTGGCTGTTGGTGATGCACTCGGGGTGCCGGTCGAATTTTTAGGCAGGCAATACTTTAAAAATAACCCTGTTACGGGCATGCTGGGTTATGGCTCACACAATGTTCCGCCCGGTACTTTCTCCGATGATAGTTCACTTAGCTTTTGCCTTGCCGAGGCGTTGCTTGAAGAGTTTAGTTTGCAAACCATAGCAAACAATTTTATTAAATGGCGCTATGAAAACTATTGGACAGCCACAGGTACTGTATTTGATATTGGTATCACAACTGCTGATGCAGTTCGTGAGCTTAAGGCAGGCAGAACACCTGAATTTGCGGGTGGCTTTTTCGAGGAGAGTAATGGCAATGGGTCTCTTATGCGTATTTTGCCGTTGTTGTTTTATATTTATAATAAGCCTGTTGATGAAAGGTTTACAATAACAAAGTTAGTTTCGTCTATCACACACGGCCATATCCGTTCCATAATCGCTTGCTTTTATTATCTTGAATTTGCAAGGCTAATTTTATTGGGGAAAGACAAGATGAACGCATACCAATCACTTAAAAAATCAATCCCGGGTTATTTGCAGCAACTCGAAATTAGCCCTAAAGAAATTAATGTTTTTAAGCGGTTGCTTGAAGAGGATATTTACAGCGTGGGTGAAAATGAGATAAACGGCAGTGGCTATGTTGTGCATACGTTGGAAGCCAGCATCTGGTGCCTGTTAACCACAACAAACTACCGCGATGCGGTTTTGCTGGCTGTTAACTTAGGCAATGATACTGACACTACAGCCACTGTAACAGGCGGGCTGGCAGCACTGCTATATGGTTTTGAAAATATACCGGTAGAGTGGGTGGAAGTGTTGGCCAGGAAAGAAGAAATCAATGACCTTGCAAATAAATTGGGAACAAAATTTTCAAAGGCTGACAGTAAATTTTAATGTTGAGGTAAAAAAGCAATTGCCTTTCCTTACTGCCTTTTTAAACCACATGTAACACACTGCACATTTTTTCCATCAATATCTGCAATGTATATATCAGTTTTAGGAAACCCTCCTTTTATAAACGCCAGCTTTTTACCATTTGCAGATATGCGGGCAAAAAAAGCATTTGCCGTTACCGGGAAAAACTTTTTGCTGTTATCACTTATGTTTATTTGCGCTATCAGCCTGCCGGTTTCATCATGCGGCGCCGCGTAACATGCAGCATATATTACTGCTTTGCCGTTGGGGTTCCAGCCCGGGTAAATATTGTGCATAGTATCATTGGTAACAAGTATTTCCTGTTTATTAATTAAATCTGTTACACAAACTTTGTCGTGGCCATCGCCACGTTCCCTGTAATAAACTATTTTTTCCCCGGCAGGCGACCACACAGGATTATAATATTTAAAGGTGTCAGTAGTTATCTTCTGTAAACCGCTGCCATCAATATTCATCACATAAACATTCTGCCGTCCATCCCTGTCAGACGAAAAACATATCCGCTTTCCATCAGGGGCAAAACTTACGCCTGTATTTCTTGACGGCACATTTGTTAATTGCGTTGTATCGCCTGTTTTAACATCCATCATCCATATATCCGATCCATTTTTAATACCGGTAAGTTTTGAATAGGCAATATATTTCCCGTCAGGGCTCCACGAAGGGAACACGGTACCGGGTACGGTTTTCTCAATGGTTGCGCCGCTAATATTAATGATATAACTTTCAAATCTTACACCGCGGCCTTGTTTTATAATGGCTTCTGTGCAAAACATTTTACCATTTGGCGACCATTCAACATTTTGATAAAATGTAGAATCCTGTGCCATTGATGTTGCAGTAAGCATCATACAAATAAATAAAAAAAATAAGTATCTCATATATTCTCAATTATTGTTATAAAACTTAAATGTAAACAGTCTTTTGTCAATGCCGCTTGAATCCGTGGCATTGTGCTGCAAAAAATGCAGCATTATATCCTGCACACCTGCGTATGCTTTTTCAACAACCGGTAAAGCTTCGCCTCTTTTATGTAATCCTTCGTTGACTACTCGGCCATATTCAGTAAAATCCTGGTGCGATGCTAAGTCATTAACAAAAATCACGTAACGCGGGTTGGTTAAAATATTAAACTGTGCTGTATCATCCTCTTGAGCCTGGTCGTGGCATATAATATGCAGCATCGGGATCTTTAAATTTGAAGGATGGTAATAAGGCGATAAAGTTGTTTTTGAACGCGGGCCAAATACACCACCGTCTAAATTTATAAGCTGCTTTATGGCAGGCGTCCTCATAGCCAGGTAGAATGGTGCCTGAATACCCCAACCATGCCCAAAAGCTGCAATGTGTGCAGTATCAATGTATGGCTGCTGAACCATGTAATACATCAGCTCTTCCAAAATGTTTGTTGCCTGCACATAAAGCAGCGTATCGTTATGCACATTACCCAACCTGGCCGATACACTGGCAACCACAAACCCGTGACTTGCAAAAAACTCAAAAATTTCCGGGTACGATACGGGCATGCCAAATGTTAGTATCAGCGGGAACCTTCCTTTTTTTGCAGGCGCGTTTTTGTATGCAAAAAGCGGTGTTGTTATCGCGCGGTTAAAAACATCCTGCGGTATTTTATCAAGGTGAAATAAAAACGGCAGTTCAAGAACCTTTTTAAAATTATTTAACGCAGTGGTATCGGCAGTTGCAGGCGTTTCTTTGCTCTCAGCAATATAATCTTTAAGGCGCATCCTGCTGCCTGCCGGGTAGGCGGGGTACCATATACTTATTAACAGGTCGTCGCCCTGCTTGCCTTTAATGCGCATAGTTTTAAAACCTGTTGCGCCCGGCCCCTGCGGCAAATATGCCCATTGCTTTAGCTGCGCGCCGGCCGGGTTATACAGGCAAACAACTGCTATAATAAATAAATGCCTCATTGTTTTTATTGTTTAAGCCTGTTTATTTTTTGCATCGCGCTGGTGCGTATGCGTTCTTTAACATCAGTATCTATACCGGTAACAGTTTCAAGCTTTTGCAGGGCTGCCTGTGCATTTTTTAAAGCATCTTCTTTGTTGCCTGCCGCATCATAATAATCAGCCAGCGCATCATAGGCATTGGGCGACTGCGGGTAGGTTTCCACAACAAGCTTAAATGTCTCCAGTGCTTCATCCAGTTTATCATGCCGCAATAACCAATACGCGTTTGTATTTAAAACATCCTCCCGTAACACCGCATTATAAAAGCGCGAATAGCTGCTATCTGCGCCATATTTTATCCTTGCTTTTCTAAATTCATTTACCGCTTTATGTATTTGGCCGTGCATAGCCAAATACATATAATTACGGTTGGTAATTGTAAACTGCGTATCGGTTACAGGAGAGGAAAGATTCTTTTTGAGAAAGGCCACTGTTTGAAGTATAATAGCCTTTGATTCTTCTGTATTTGTAAACGCATCAAACGCATGCATGCCATGCAGGTAGTTTATAAACTGCAGCCTTACATCCTGCTGTAATGCTGATTGCACAAAATCCTCAATACCTATGTTTATAAACTGGCCATCAAGGCCGGCACGTACCAACAATACCGGCAAGTCCTGCCGTAACTCGCCCAGGCTATCCATTACTCCGTAATAAATTATCAGCACTTTAATGTTTTGCGCGCGTGTTTTAAAGGCAAGGCGTGTGCCGGTGGGGGTATTGGCACTGCATGTCCATAAACCTATTTTATTTGTATCAACACCAAGCCTCGTACTGTTATTAATAACAAAATCAATCAGCGCCTCCCCATCTTCAAGCGTATGCCCCTGCCTTGCCTGGTAATTAATAGCAATCATGCCTGACGCAGCTATAAGCCTGCCCCAATCTTTATAAATGCCCCATTTGGGTAATTCCATACCGCCCACACCATTATTAAAGATCACAAGGGGCAGTAAATTGGCCGCGTTATTATTTTGCGGGTAATAAATATCAAATTTTAACGCCGTATCGTGTATGTTTTTATATGTGTTATCTTCTTTTACCTTTACCAGCTGCATGCCGGGTGTTTGGTAAACAAGATGGCCCGTTAACGGGTTTTGCGGGCGTGCCGCAGATGAAAGAAATAGCAGGGTGAGAAGAAATGAAAAACACCTCATAAATAAGGTTTGAATAAAGTTACCAACAATAGAAAACTTTCCTACCAAACCGATAAGGTTGTTATTATACCCGCTTTATTTGGGGTTGTTGAGTGTGGTGCGACTGCATCCTGAACTGCGAGGGCGTTATCCCTTCGCTCTTCTTAAATATTTCGTTAAAGGATGAAAGTGAATTAAAACCAGCGTCGTAAGCGATAGAAGATATTTTATAATGGCTGAAAGTGGGTGAGGCCAGTATACGTTTTGCCTCACTCACCCGCTCTTCATTTATAAAGGTTGTAAACGATTTTTGAAGGGTATCGTTAAGCACTTGTGAGAGGTGATGTTTTTGGCAGCCCAACTTTTCAGCAAGTCCATCCATGGTAAGCGCGGCATCAAGGAATAATTTATCTTTCTGCATGCTTTTATTAAGCGCAAGTACAATTTTCTCAGCCTCTTCCTGCTTTAAACCGGAGTTGGAATATTTAGGAGTTGGGCGATGTACTTTCAACGGCGGTATAACATAACCTGCCTCGCTATAATTACCGCTGCCCTGTATAACTTTAAACATGGCTGGTTTTTGCAGCACTTTATAGCTTATCCAGTAAACAAAAAAAGGAAGGCTTATAAATGCCCAGCGAATATTTTGGTGATGGGGAAATTGCCGGTACAGGAAAAATAATGCAAATGCAATTAAGGAGGTTATACCGAGAGAGATAGCTGTGAACGTACGTAAAAAGCCAATTTTCTCATTGTCAGGTAAAGGCGGTTTGTGCGAGTTGACGCTTTTCCAAACCAGGAAATGGTAAACAAAAAGGCTGCTCAACTGCAATACCAGCTTTGGTAGTGCCAACGCTAAAAAAGCCAGGTAAAAGGGCGGCATAACATACTGAATATCAATTACTGATAAACCAATGCTTATACCAAACGGAATAAAATGCAGCATTTGCCGCCATTGCCATTTTTGTTTATACAGGTAGTGCGTTACAAAAAGCAACGCAAGCGGCCCGTACAGGTAGGGCAAGTAGTACGATAAACGGTACCATTGTTTAACAGTGTGCATTAACCAGCCCTTGCTTATAACCTTAAACATCATTTGCAGCAACATTACTGTTACATAAGCACTGAGGAAAAAATGAAATAATTGAATTTTTTTACGCAGCAGCAGTACAGCAAGCAATAACACAGCCTGCGCCGTACCAAACAGTAAAATAAAAACCAGCGCGGTAAGCATGCCATGCGAGTTTGCATACAATTTGCATTATACAAAGGTTATAACAAACAATAATTGTACGGGTGGCAACTATTCTATATAAGCGCCGGTAACTTTGCCATCCTGTAATTCAACCTGTATAAAATCTTGCCAGGTGGTGGCAACCGAAGAACCAACGTAATCTGGCTTTATCGGGAATGATTTGTGCATGCGTTCAACCAGCACTAGTGTCTGAACTCTTTTAGGGTGAAAGGCCAATAACGGCTTAAGGGCATACATAAGTGTTTTACCGCTGTTGCTAACATCATCCATCACAATAACATTTTTATCATCAAGGTCAATGTCTTCACTTAAAGTAACTTCTGCAGGGTTGTGTTTATCAAGACTAACTGAAATAACTTTGATCTCGTTTGAAAGATGTTCTTTAGCAAAGCCTGCAACAATTTCAGCAATGCCGGTACCGCTGTTGCGCACACCAATAAATATAAGCGGGGCATCGTCACCACTTAAGTTTTCGGCAATCTCCAATGCCATCCGGTGCAGTTTTTGCTCCGCATTATCGGCATTCAGCACATATCTCTTTTCGGGCATGTATAATATTTGAATGCAAAATAAGGAAATTGTTGACAGCCTGGTTGCAGGGGAGAAGTTGATTGGTAAAAGCCAGTTGATTAGTAAGAGAATGGTTGATTGGTAAAAGCTGGTTGCCCAAAAGGGTTCCTTTGGAGATTTGATAGGCAGGTGACTTTTATCAGCCAACCAATCAACTGGCTTTTACTAATCAACTAATCAACCGGCTTTTTACCATTAAACTAAATCCTTAGATTTGCACATAGTATGAATATAGCCCAGGTTTTATTTATTGCGCTTGCTGGTGTGGCCGTTTGGCTGTTTGCCAAAAATATTATGCGTATAAGAAGAAATATTTTATTGGGCAGGGATGAAGATTTTAGCGATAACAAGCCCCTGCGTTGGCGCAACGTTTTATTACTCGCTTTTGGTCAAAAAAAGATGTTTAAAAACCCATTGGTGGCGGTAATGCACTTTGTTATTTATGCAGGCTTTATAATAATAAATGCAGAAGTGCTTGAAATATTTTTAGATGGTATTTTGGGCACACACCGTATATTCTCACAGCCGCTTGGTTTTTTTTATATATGGTTTATAAATGCCTTTGAGTTTTTAGCTGTTGGTGTAATAACCGTATGTATTATTTTTTTGGTGAGAAGAAATGTCCTGAAACTTAAGCGCTTTCTAAGCAAAGATCTTAATGGCTGGCCGCGCAGCGATGCTAATTATATACTGGTTAGTGAGATAATATTGATGACACTTTTTCTAACCATGAACGCTGCCGATACATTACCCGTTCATTATGCTGGTGATTATGTGCCTTATAAATTTCAATTTGCATTTTCATCTTTCTTATTCCCGCTTTTGCAAGGCTTGGATGGAAGCAAACTTGTAATAATTGAACTCATCTGCTGGTGGCTGCACATCACAGGTATTTTTGTGTTTTTAAATTATCTGCCATATTCAAAACACCTGCACATATTACTTGCATTTCCAAATGCATATTATGCGCGGCTTACACCACAGGGCAAAATGAAGAACATGCCGGATATTCAAAAAGAGGTATTGTATGCCATGCAGCCGGAATTAGCGCCAACCGGGGAGGCCGCAACAGCACACCATAATGCATTTGGTGCGAAAGATGTATTTGATCTTAGCTGGCGCAACCTGCTTGACGCTTACAGTTGTACGGAGTGCGGCCGCTGTACCGCTGCGTGCCCCGCTAATATAACCGGCAAAGCTTTAAGCCCAAGATTGATAATAATGAAAACAAGGGACAGGCTGGAAGAAGTTGGAAAAAATATTGATGCTAACAAAGAATATAAAGATGATGGCAAAACCTTACTGCACAATTATATAACTGAAGAAGAGTTGCGGGCCTGCACTACCTGTAATGCCTGCGTTGAAGAATGCCCTGTTAGTATATCGCCGCTGGATACAATTTTGCAATTGCGCCGTTATTTAATAATGGAAGAAAGCAACGCTACCCCCGAATGGAACAGCATGTTCAGCAACACCGAAAATAATTTTGCGCCCTGGAAATTTTCCCCCGATGAAAGAGATGCATGGGCGGGGTAGTTGATTGGTAGTTAGTAAAAGCCGGTTGATTGGTAAAACAAGTTGATTGGTAAAAGCCGGTTGATTTGAATAAGTAAAATACAAACCACTTAAGTTAACACAGTCAAGTACCCTTACTATTCAACTGGTATTTACTAATCAACCGGTCAACTGCATTTTACTAACTACCAACCAACTAACCCGTAGGCAACTCCTTTACAAAAAAGATGCGGTATAATTGAGCTAAGGCAGCTATGATAAATACAATACCCATAATAATATTGAGTATTTTGGTGTTGGCTTTCATTTTAACTATAAGCCAGTTACCGCCATACATATATACAGCCAACCCGCAAATGGTGCCCAAAGCACAGCCTGTGCTAAACAAGTTAAAATCTTCGGCACCTGTTTTTAAAACGTGCAGGTTAATAAGGTAGCTGCTCCATACAAACCAAAAGGGTATTTGAGCAGGGTTTAAAGCGCTCATAGTTACGCCAAGCACAAACCTGTCAAGTTTATTATTCAGCAATACCGGTTTTTTATCTCCCTGCTG
Source organism: Bacteroidota bacterium (assembly GCA_013285915.1). Classification (GTDB taxonomy): domain Bacteria; phylum Bacteroidota; class Bacteroidia; order Chitinophagales; family Chitinophagaceae; genus JABDFW01. The sequence continues at coordinate 22,237 of JABDGS010000026.1, read as the reverse complement.
CTTTAATGCCGAAACAAGGGTAATGGTCCCCAGGGTGAGAAATAATGCTACAGTAAGCCAGTTAACCGCCTCAAAAAATGTGTGGTGCTGTACTATCCATGCAACGCCCGATACAGTTAAACGCACATAAACAATTTCTATTATCGCAACGCCAACACTATACTTCCATCCGGCTGAAAAACCTTCGGATACTGCGATCTGTGTCGCGGTAATACTCATGGTGCCCAACGGTAGCTGACCCAAAAAGCTAACGAGCCATCCGAGGCAAAGAGTAATAAATAAAGTCATTGAAAATTAAAACTGCAATGATAAGACAAACGCCTGAAACAAAATACTTTGAACAGGCAACGCGGTAATTTTAGCTTTTATTAGCTGCGTAATTATTGTATATGACAGCCTTAAGAAGCAAGGCTTTGCCTTTCTTATTGGGTTTTAACATTAAAACAGTTACTTAATTTTTACAAGTTTAAGTGTTTTTGTGTTTTTTTCATCTCTGATAGTAACTATATAAAACCCGGGTACGAGGTTGCTCGTTGAAACCAGGAAACTGTCACTTCCATTGTTAGCTGTAACTATGTTCTTAATGGTTTTACCATTAACGTCTGTAATTATTACAGTTACCTTACCTGTACTGTTGGTTATCATTAAATTTGCCTCATCTTTCGCAGGATTAGGATACAATTTTGCTGCCAGCGAAACTATATAGAAGTCGCCATCGGCCCTCGTAAAGTCAATATGAGTGGCAACGTGTTTGGCAACAACAAATGATGTGTCTTTGGTTTCAATCTTAACTGATACTATTCCTTGTCTTATACCCCATAAAACCCAGGCCGCATTTGTCCCCTGGCCCGATTTTATAGAACTGCCGGGCGGTACCGTCCAAAAATAGGTTGCGTTCGCAAATGCCGGCACGGTAAATAACACGGGGGTTTTGCTCTCAGCTTTTATACTGTCAGGGCCAGCTATCGTTACGTCATAATAAAACCCTTCTTTTTCTGCAATGCCTTGCGGTGTCACAATTTTTACTGCCCCGGTAGCACCTGTGTCAAGTGTCGCAAAAATAACTGTATCAGATAACACCCAAAATTGCGCGGCGGCCACGTTTCCAAAACTTACACTTGTGGCTCCTGTAAAACGCTTGCCACTAATTGTGATCGTATCGCCGTGCGCTCCATGGCCGGGTGTAAATGAAAATATCCTAACTGTATCTAAAGCTAGTTTTTCATACACCTGGCGGGTGTATGCTGTTTGTGGCGTACTTGCCGCACCGCCGCCAACATAGCCATAATGCATATAAAAAGTTTGCGTAGCGGGGTCGTAAGTATTATTACATATTGCACTATTAAAACCAACAGTATCAGAAATTGCATAAACGGCAGAATAATCCACATTTCCGGGATTGTCTTCTGTCATAAAACCACTGCTAAGGGGCGTAATGCCCAACGGTGTCCAGTTTACAAGATGATTGGTTGCATCAATACTAAAACTAAACTGGTAGCCCAAACTGCCAATTCTTGCAAAATCGGCCATATATGTATTGTCGCCTGTTTTGGTAATCGTCTTAACAGCGGAATAATTACCACCTAATGGCGGGGGTGCATAAAACAAACCCGAAGCGATATAGTTACCGGGTGATGCTGCACTTTGGGCATGTAACACACCAGCACTTAAAAAAAGGCTGCCGATTGCAAGTACACGCAAATTATAAAATCGCCTAAGGGTTGATATTATCTTTCTCATGATTATTGTGACTGCTATAAAGTTAACAGATAATAATTTTCCTGCAATTAAATTCTCAAATGTGTTTGTATGTAAATGACCATTTAGGCTGCCTTTATGCTGCTTTAAGTATTGCCGACATTGCATTCTGCGGGTGCAAAAAACTGTGGTTTAAGCAGGAGATTTTACCCTACATTTGGAGAAATTGCACGGTATGAAAGTTCCTGTAATAGCAGATATGATAGCGGGAGGTGAAACACCTGAAATATTATTTTGGGTTGGATGTTCAGGTAGTTTTGACCAGCGGGCGCAAAAAATTACAAGGGCTTTTGCAGCTATATTAGATAAAACAGGAATTAAATATGCCATTTTGGGTAAAGAGGAAGCTTGTACAGGAGACCCCGCACGGCGTGCGGGCAATGAATTTCTATTCCAGATGATGGCGTACAACAACATTCAGGTACTGAACAACTACGGAATAAAAAAGATTGTTACCGCCTGCCCCCATTGCTTTAATACATTAAAGAACGAATACCCGGAACTGGGTGGTAATTACGATGTAGTGCACCACACTGTTTTTTTACAGCAGCTTATTGATGAGGGCAAAATAAAATTAAAAGAAGGGGGCAGCTTTAAGGGGAAGCGCATAACCTACCACGATAGTTGTTATTTAGGCCGTGCCAATAATATTTACGAAGCGCCGCGCAAAGTGCTTGAAATGCTCGATGCAGAACTTGTTGAAATGAAACGTTGCAGAACCAAAGGGTTGTGTTGCGGTGCGGGCGGTGCACAGATGTTTAAAGAAGATGAACCAGGCAATAAGCGAATAAACATTGAACGTGCAGACGAAGCATTAGGCTTGCACCCATCGGTAATTGCCTCTGCCTGTCCATTCTGCAATACCATGCTTACAGATGGTGTTAAAAACCGTGAAAAAGAAAATGAAGTACAGGTAATGGATATTGCTGAACTAATAGCGGATAGTATGGCATAGGGAAGCTGCCGGTATTTAAAATACTTAGCGATAGCTTCTATACCTACAATGCATTGCATGTTACTATAGGTGTCAGTTTAGCTTAATTTCAAACACGGTTGGCCAATCCTTACCGGTAATATAAAAACTGTTTTTTGCACTGTCGTAGGCAATGCCGTTTAAAACGTTGCCGTCTGCATACCATTCATCGGGCTTAGGTGTACCGTTTTTGTCAAGCAGGCCACCCATGTCCATTTTGCCGGTAACTCTGCCACTTGAAAGATCAATTTTTACTATTGTGTTGGTTTGCCAAATGTTTGCGTATACAACACCATTCACATATTCCAGCTCATTTAAATAAGTAACCGGGCCGTAGTTGTCTGTAACTCCTGTAATCCGTTTTACTTTAAATGTCTCGGGATCCACAAAATATAAATTACTGCTTCCGTTGCTTATAATAAGTTCACTGTCGTTATGTGTCATTCCCCAACCTTCCCCTGTCGTCCACTCCAATTCCTTTATTTTATTAAATGTGGTTGCATCATATACAAAAACCTTTTTTTCTTTATAAGTTAACTGGTATAACTTGTTGTTAATTACTGATATACCTTCTCCAAAATACTGCTTGTCAAGCTTTAGCATCTTATCGGGGTTGCCAGTTGTAAGGTCATTTTTTCTTAGTTCACTATTGCCATAGTTGCCTGTACTTTCGTAAAGCGCATTATTAAGCCAAAACAGCCCTTCAGTATACGAGGTTGTGTCGTGGGGGTAAGTTTTTACAATAGTATAACCAATGGCTGGTGGGGCAGGGTTACTGTTATCAACAGTAGCAGAAGAATTGCCGTTATTATTATTTATATTGCCGCAGGACGCCAATAAAATTATGCTGATGCCTGCCGCAATTTTATTTAAACCCATAAAAAATTGATAAGTATTTTTTGCGAATATAGCCTGACTTGGTTAAAAATTATCTATTGATTTAAAATTAGCGCCGCAGCTTTCTCCGCCATAATTGGGGTAAGCGCCACCCCCATGCCATTACAGGCTATCAGGGCAAATACTCCCGGCTCTGCTTCTTTTAGCATTGGTAATTTAGTTTCAGTAAAACCCATAATACCACTCCAGCGGTAATCAATAGTATATGTTTGGCCCGATAATATTTTTTCTTGTAAAAAAAGTTCAAGCTCTTTTTGAATAACATCTGTAACCTCCATATCAGTTGAGGTTTCCTGCTCAAAAGCTTTGTTACGTGCGCCACCAATCAAAACCCGGTTACCAAGGTTTCTAAAATAATAAAAGCCTTCATCAAAATGAAACGTGCCCTTAAAGGGAAGGTTTGTTATTGGCGAGGTAACAATTACCTGCCCGCGGCCCGGTGTAATATTTATATTTTTATTTAAAGAAGCTGCAAAACCATTATTGCAGATCAATAACTTATCACAAGTCAATTTTGGTGCGTTGTTGGTGTATACCTTGATAACATCATTTTGCTTTGCCCAACCTGTAACCTCAACAGAAGAAATTATCTCAATCCCAAGACTTAGCACTTTTTTCGTAAGTGCCTGAACAAATTTGCCACTATGCAAACTGCCCTCTAATTTATTTTCAATAATATGTTTAAATGAATTGAATTTGAACTGGTTAATTTTATCATCTGCTCTTGTGTATGTTTGCTTTTCACCCGTTATTTTCTCCAACCCTTTATTTAGCCACGCAAGCTTTTCATCCAATGCTTCAGGTGTATATCCAAATGTTTCATCAAGCAACTCGTAACCTCCGCAGTTCTCAAAATCGATTGCATCCGCTTTAAAATGAGCCTTTATTTTTTCAAGCCCTTTATAACGCATTTCAACAATCCCCCACATTTCGTCTTCACCCCATATTTCGGCGTCATGCAATAACTCTGTAGGGCTGCCAAAACATGCAAAGCCTGCATTTCGCGTTGATGCACCCTGGGGTATTACTCCTTTATCTAACAGAAAAATATTCAGCGTACTATCAAGCTTGCGCAGCTCCAGAGCGCTCCATAAACCGGCCAGCCCTGCACCGATTATAATTACCTGTTTATGATTGTAAAAACTCTCTTTCTCCCAAAATGAAATGTGCATAAATGGCTTAAATATGTGTATAAAAATTGTTAAATCAAATTATCTGTTTATCTTTATTCGGGATTTTTAGTGCCGTACATCTATGTTAATAACTTTTGTAAAGCTCTCTGCTTCTCAACAATTGTGTACAATTGTTTTTAATACAGTTAACGGCAAATATAGAATTCTATAATATTTTTACGTCAACTTACAAATCACGTTAAATCTACTTCCCGATGAAACTTAAAAAACCATTGCTTCTGCTTGCACTATTGGTAACTGTTATAACTACTTATGCACAGGAGGACACTTCACTGGTTAACGTTTACTTTTTCAAGAATAAGTATTTTCTTACAGAAAAAGGAAAAGAAAACCTGAAACAGTTTATTGACGAGCACAAAAACGACAAACATTTATATGTTGTTGGACGGTGCGATAAATGGGGTGCCCTGGAATATAATGACTGGCTATCAATACAAAGGGCACAAACTGTTGCCAAATTTATGCAGGCAAATGGTTTCCCAATCGCCAATGTGGACACCATTAAAGGCTATGGTAAACGCAGGCAAGTTGCTTTAAATGCATCTCCAAAAATAATTGATTCCCTAAACAGGGTGGTAACAATCACTGGCTCTTTCGCAGTTGTTAAAACACTTATTGAAACAAAGCACCAGGAACCACCGGCTGTGGTTATGCAAAAGCCAGTTGTAAAAAAGATGCCCATTGACACCGTCTACCTTAATGACAGTGTTTTGGTACCGCCACCATACTCTGCTGATATACTTGCTATAAACAAACATCCGCATAAAGGCGATATTTTAAAAGTTGAACGTACTGTCGATGTTCGTAACGACACGCCTTTTGTAATGAAAAAATTATACGTGGCTGCCGAAACCATGGAAGAGCCCAAACCGGCAGTTGCAATAACCGAGCCGCCAAAAGCAGCAACACCAGCGCCAGTTGTTGAGGCGCCAGCATCAACAGTACCTAATGAGATAGCCGAGGATACAAAAGCATCAGACTTAAACCAGCAGGTTACCGATAAACTGAAAAACAGTAAGGTAGGAGAGTCGCTGGTACTAAGAGGTATTAACTTTGACAATGGTTACCATACTATTCTTAAAAAAGACATACCTGATCTGGAGGCCGTGGTTGATGCGATGAAACAGATACCCACACTTAAAATTGAAATACAGGGCCACGTATGCTGCTGGCCTATTGGGGAAGAAGGTTTTGACAGGGATACAAAAGAATATAATCTTTCTTATAACAGGGCACAGGTTGTTTATCAGTATCTTATTGACCATGGTATTGACAAAAGCCGCCTTACTTTTAATGGTTATGGTATGAAAAAACCACTGGTATATCCTGAAAAAAATAAAAACGACCAATATAAAAACCGCAGGGTTGAGTTTAAAATTGTAAGCAAATAATAAATAAATGTTTTATAAATAAAAACCGGCTGTTACAACGCCGGTTTTTTTATTGCCAAACCATTAACATTTTACATTACTGAATTTAAAAGCACTTGCATAAGTTAGCAGTATGAAAAAAATATTTCTCCCCCTGATAGTATCATGTTTGTTTGTCATCGCCGCAAAAGCCCAGCTAAGCAATTTGGACGTTGCGGGCGGTTTAAAAGAGGCCCTTAATAAGGGGGTGCAAACCAGCACCCAAAAACTTTCAGCAGTTAATGGATTTTTTGCCAACGCCGCAGTTAAAATATTAGTGCCGCCCGAAGCGCAAAAGATGGAAAAAACATTACGAAATATGGGCTTTGGCGATAAAGTTGACCAGGCGATACTGAGTATGAATCGGGCAGCAGAAGACGCCAGCAAAAGCGCTGCACCTATATTTTTAGATGCTGTAAAGCAAATGACCATTACGGATGCTATAGGAATATTGAAAGGCGGCGATTCGTCTGCCACTACCTACCTGCGTATAAAAACATCACCTGCTTTAATAGCCGCATTTACCCCGGTTATAAAAGCATCGCTTGAAAAAGTTGATGCCACCAAATATTGGAATACCGTTGTAACAACGTATGACAAGGTACCCTTTACAAAAAAGATCAATCCCGACCTTACGGCTTATGTAACTGAAAAAGCATTATCAGGCCTTTTTTATGAAATAGCGCTTGAAGAAATAAGCATAAGAAAAAACCCTGTTGAAAGAACAAGTGACATACTTAAAAAAGTTTTCGGCAGCCTTTAAAAGAATAATTAACTTGCCGGCTTACTACTAATTGAATGAGATATTTTATTGCGCTTATTTTATGTATAACTGCAACATGCAGTTGTGATACTGCAAAACAACTGCTTAACAGCCTGCCGCAAAGCGGCGGTTTATCAACAGATGATATAGCAGCGGGCCTAAAAGAGGCATTAACTGTAGGCACGCAAAATGGTACGGCAAGGCTGTCTGCGGTGGACGGTTTTTTTGCAAATGCTGCAATTAAAATACTAATGCCACCTGAAGCACAAAAAGTAGAAAATACTTTGCGTAATGTTGGTTTAGGCAATGTAGTTGATAAAGCAATTTTAAGCATGAACAGGGCTGCAGAAGACGCTGCAAAATCTGCAACACCAATTTTTATTGATGCCATAAAACAAATGACAATAAGCGACGCGATAAGTATTTTAAAGGGGGATGATTTTGCTGCTACCAACTATTTTAAACAAAAAACCACGGTAGCACTAACAAATGCCTTTGCACCGGTTATAAGCAAATCGCTTGATAAAGTTGATGCCACAAAATATTGGAAAGAAGTTTTTACTGTATATAATAGGTTTTCATCAAACCCGGTAAATACAAACCTCTCTGCCTATGTTACAGGCAAAGCAATAGATGGTATTTTTCACGAGATTGCCATTGAAGAACAAAAAATAAGAAAAGACCCTGTCGCAAGGGTAACTGACCTGCTGAAGAAAGTTTTTGGTAGTGCCGCCGCTGCGAGAAATTAAGATACCTGTTGTGGATTTGTTATGTTATTAATGCCGCCTTTAGCGAAGACGCTAAATAATCAAGATCTTGTTTTGTGTGCAGAGCATTTATAACCACCCTTTGTATTTTAGGTGCGGTCGGATTGGGATAAGCAAATGACGATATAATAATATTTTGTTTAACTAAAAGGCTTTCATCAACAGTTGGCAAAACAAACATGGGCAAACCATCATCATGCCTTATACCTTTAATGCCCGCCACAGCTGATTGAAAATACTGGATATTATTTTTAAGTTTTTCACGTTGAATTGCATAAATATCCTGCCCTTTAATAAAAGCGTAAACCAATCCTGGCGAAGGCGCCGTAGCCCCTGTATAAGCGGGCAGATGACGGTATTTTTCAGCAGGCTTCTTTGAGCAGCTTACAGCACCTGCGTTTATTCCCCATGCCTTTGATAATGAATAAGTAAAAATATAATCCACACCATCTTTCCGCTCTGTATAGCTGCTTGCACCCGCCCCGTTAATACCCGTTAATCCTGCGCCATGCGAGTCGTCAATAACAAGTGTGGCAAGATCATTAAGTTGGTTTATTGCTGCAATATCTGTTATTGCTGATGTAAGAATGTTAATACTATCTACTGCATATATGCCTTTTGAAATGGATGGATTATCTCTTTTAATTGCGGGATGCGAAGGATTGAGGTTTATAATATCCTCCTTAAATATCTCGGTTGCCAGGCGGCCTGCAGTATACCCTGTTGAAACAAGTACTGTTTCTTCACAACCGGTAATTGATGACAATAAATGCTCACATTCTTCAAATAGTGCTATCCTCGTATTACTTATTCGCGATGACGGGTATAGCCAACCATACTTGTTTATACCCTCCGTTACCATCGCTTTAAATTCATCCACAAACTGCAAGCCCAAATATCCATACCCTGAAAAAAATAAATATTCTTTCCCCTGCACCTGGGCGGTCCTGCCCGGTAAATCGTCAAATATAAAATGGCTCATGCATGCACAATTTGTATCAGGTCATTTAAATCAATTTCAGTATAGTCAGCTATTATTTTATCGGCTTGTGCCAGGTCTTGTTTTGTATGTGTGGTTGTTAATGCAATTACTTTCATGCCGGCAGCTTTTGCTGAACGAACACCCGCAACCGAATCTTCAAAGGCAATACAGTTTGCGGGGTCAGCGCTAACAGCAGCCGCTGCTTTTAAAAATATTTCAGGGTCTGGTTTGCTGTTGGTTACCAGTGTTGCATCTATAACATCGTTAAAGTAATCTTTAATGGCAATGTGCTCAAACATAAAAGCAATATTAACTGGCCAGCCGCTTGTTGCTATTGCCATGGGTATAGCTGCGTCTTTTAATTGCTGCAATAAGGTCAACAAACCGGGTATTGGCTTTATATATGGCGCATAAAGTTCACGGTACAGTTTTTCTTTTTCATACGTGTATTTGTCAATCTCTTCGCTTGTTAGCGGCCTGTCAAAAATAAAATTAAAAATATCCCTGTTTATGCGCCCGTTCATTCTGTTGGTATACTCATCCATGGTAAACTCACGCCCAATGTTATTATAAAAAACCTTCCATGCTTCAATATGGTATGCGTTGTTATCAATCAAGGTTCCGTCAAGGTCAAATATTACTGCTTTCGGTTTTAGTGTCATATATTGTTCAGTGGTTTACATTTAGGTTTAACCTCCCGGTTAGGCTTTATGCCCCATTTTATCGTTATAAGTACCGCTTTTATTTTTTGGTATGCTAAGCGATTGCCAGTTGCCGTCTTTCAGCATTTTACCAATAAACACAATTTGGCCTACATGGTAAGGGTAATGAGCAAGCTGGCGCAACAAGGCATCATAAACGCTTAAGGCTTCACTGCGGATGTACACTGATTTTGTAATATCTTCGGGCTTAAGGCTTTTAACAGAATTAAAAACGCATTGCCATCCTTCATCCCACAAGGCAATCACTTCATCCTTTGTTGCAGCATTATTTTCAAATTCCCCGTCTCTTTTGCGCCAGATTTTTTCTCCGTCTTCAGTTAAAAAATTGGTGAAACGGCTAAGCATGTTGCCATGCAGGTGCTGTACAATAACAGCAATGCTGTTGCTTTCCGGCGATGCCTGGAAAAAGAAATCTTTTTCTTCCAGCTGCGCAAATGTTTTTTCGCCAAGGTCTTTGTAATTTGTAAAGCGTTTAATTACATCCTTCAAAAAACCTTCCTCAAAATTCATAAATTAATTTTTTAGAGTGTAAATGTAGTAAAGTGCAGAAGGATAAAAATGCAAAAATTTATGTTTATAAACCCTGCATATAATGTAAACCGTGTTTCGGGATTTTTGAATTATTGCTGCAGTTTACAGGCACAAATAAAGCAGCCCCGATGGCACTGCCTGCCGCCCTTCCCCGTTTTGCTGTATATTTGCGCGCACAATTTTTATAATTACATGAAGTATTCGCAGTCGATTGGTGTTGTTGCAGTTTTGGCTTTAATAGGCGTATGTTTTATACCGTGGGCTTATGTTGCGTCGGTAAACATTACCATAACAGGTTTGCATGCCGGCGATTTTGGTAAACCCGGCTTAATGGCAATTATTTTTGGTTGCGTTAACGCAATACTCTTTGCTACACCTAAAATATGGGCCAAGCGCACCAATGTGTTTATTGCAGCAATTGTTTTGTCGTGGAGTATAAGAAATTTTATAGTAATAACTGCCTGCCCTGGTGGCGACTGCCCTCAAAAGGAAGCTGGTATATACCTGCAGGCTTTATTATCGTTTATAATACTGATAATGGCATTGCTTCCAAAAATTGAATTACCAAAAGAAGAAAGCTAAGCAAAGCCCGGAAAATTTTGGTGAAAAATGGTGTTTACGGCAACACCAATTATGGGGGCGTATAAATGTTACTTTACAATATCGTATGCCAGTGTAATTCCATACCAAAGGCTGCCGTCGTAAATCCACCTCTTGCCAATGTTGCGGTCAAACAAGTGGTCTGTTCCCGCTGATAATCCAATATTAATACTATTAAAGCCAAATAAAATTGTCGCGCCGTAACTAACTGCCAGCTCGGTTTTTTCATAAGGCCGGTAATAGCGGATAGTTATCGGTTTTATATTAGTACCCCCCAGGCTGAAAAAAAATGAACCTGACAAAGATGTGCTCCTGGCTTTTTGGCCATTATCGTACGGGTGTGCTTTGTAAACCCCCCATGTTCTTTTTAACCCCAGCGAAGCGCCGATATTCAATTCTGCCAGGGCCTGTAACGAAAGCGAATCTTTTAAACGCTTTTTGGTAAACGCCGGCCGCACTTTAAGTGGTGTTGTTACTAATTGTAAAACGAAATTATCTTCAGAGTACTGCAGTCGTTGAGGTGTTATAAACAAATGATTGCTGTTAGAATCCCCCGGGAGGGGAAATAAGGTCTCAGGATAATAATATGACCCTATCGCGGCAAGGCTGTCGTATTTGCTATTTGTATTAAACCGCGTTGTAACAATAGTAGGCAAAATAAAATCACTGCCCGTGCTGTCGTGCTTCTTTATTAGTAGTACATCCCCAGAGTCTTTTATTGAAACGTGAATTGTTTTACCGCTTGTATGGTAGGCCTTTATCTGCCCTTTACCATTGCCAAGGGACTCAACTTTAAATACAACCTGGTTTTTAGACAGAAATTTTTGATTAACGCAACTGCATAACGCCGCACTTAAAAAAATGAAAATATGCAGCGTTTTCATTACGTTGTCTTTTAAAGAGGTTGCCCAGTTTTAATTGTTATGTTTCCGTAAGGTGTAAAGTAATATATTTTTTAAAGCCAATTGGTAAAAAAGGCAATTTTTTATTATTTAACCTAACGTTATAGCAATGATTATGAATAATATAGCTAAAAATATTTTTTTTATTACATTGTAACATTCCTGCATATTGTGCGTATTATTAAAAAACAGTTTATGAAAAAAATAATATTCTTTTTTGTTTGCGCCGATTTGGCTACCGCTGCTATAGCTCAAAATACGGTGGTAAATGATAAAAACGCTGAAGTACGCCAGGTAGCAGGCTTTCACGGCGTTAGAATATCCAGCGGTATTGATCTTTATATAACACAGGGCAGCACGGAAGGGGTTGCCGTTTCAAGCAGCGACGTTAAATACCGCAATAATATTAAAACAGAAATTGAGAACGGCGTATTGAAAATTTATTATGATGCGGGTATGGGTGTACACGTTAACTGGGGTTGGAGCGACAAGCACATGAAAGCCTACGTAACGGTGAAAGATATTACTGAATTGCAGGCGTCTGGCGGCAGTGATGTGTATGTTGAAGGTACTTTGCAGTCTGCCACGCTTGACCTGCATTTGAGCGGCGGGAGCGATTTTCACGGGCAGGTTAATACCGGTGCCTTTACAGTAAAACAAACCGGCGGCAGCGATGTTAAAATATCCGGTAAAGCAAGTTCTATTTCGGTTGATGCCAGTGGCGGCAGCGACTTTGTAGGTTACGACTTTGTAACTGACAATTGCGACATTGACGCCAGTGGCGGCAGCGACATTTATATAACTGTTAATAAAGAAATGAATGTAAAAGCAAGCGGCGGCAGCGATGTATCATACAAGGGGTCTGGTATTATACGTAACTACAGTTCAAGCGGCAGCAGTGATGTGCATAAGAAAGGATAGACTACCTGGCTGTGGCAAACAGGCACGGCCTGGATAAAAAGAAACCACTTACATATATATAGTTTTATTTAACGGGCTGCCCAACAAGGGCGGCTCTTTTTTATTGCAGCAACCTGCTGCGCTCTTAATAAAACTATTTTTATTTCCGTTAAAAGCTGCTTACTTTCATTGCCCTCAAACGGATATTAATTTTTTAAAACTTTCTGCATGGGCAAAACATCTTCACGGCGTTCTTTCTTACGTAATGCGGCAGGCGCAGCCGCAGCTTTTACCATCATTCCACGGCATGTATTGGGCAGAGGGTTTATTGCACCCAGCGATCAGCTTGCCAAAGCCATTGTAGGTGTGGGTGGAATGGGGCGTAACCATATTCCGTATGCCGGTACAAGAGTTGCAGCCATTTGCGATGTTGACCGTAACCATTTAAACGAGGTGGCGGCGATGGTGGGTAATGGCGTAAAGACTTTTTCAGACTACCGCGAAGTAATACAATTACCGGAAGTAGATATTGTGCACATTGCTACCCCGCCGCACTGGCACGGCATAATAGCCGCCGATGCAGCAAGGGCAGGCAAGGATATTTGGTGCGAAAAACCCATGACCAAAACTATAGGTGAAGGTAAACGCCTTGTGGAAGCCGTACAGCAACATGGCAGAATATTCAGGTTGAATACATGGTTTAGGTTTGAGGATAATTTTTATGGTATGCAAACAACCGTAAAGCCCATTAAGAAACTGGTAGGGAGCGGGTTGCTGGGTTGGCCTTTAAAAGTAACGGTAAGTAAACATACCGGCTTTGACTGGAAGTTTTACTGGGTAGGCAAAACAAACCTTGAAACATTGCCTGTACCGCCCGAACTGGATTATAATACATGGCTTGGGCCTGCACCTTTTAAACCATATAACCCCCACAGGGTGCACCAAACATTTCGCGGCTACTGGGATTATGATGGTGGTGGCCTTGGCGATATGGGTCAGCACTATATTGACCCGATACAATACTTTTTAGGGAAGGATGACACAAGCCCAATATCAGTTGAAATAGATGCGCCGCAGCAACACCCCGATGCAGTAGGTACCTGGCGCAGAATTGAATATACTTATGCTGATGGTTGCAAAATTATTTTAGACGGCGAAGGCCGTGATGTTGGTGCACCTTATATAGAAGGGCCTAAGGGTAAATTGTATCCAGGCTTTAAAAGTGACATACCTGACCTGGAGAAAAAGCTCGCTGCCTTCCCCGACCCTGAGCCCCAGGTTACAAACTTTGTCGAGGCCGTTACTAAACGTAAAAAATTTGCATTGAATGAACAGAACGGTTACCGTAGCTGCACTATTATAAACATGGCCAAAGTGGCGCTGCAATTAGGACGTTCCCTAAAGTTTGACCCTGTTAAGCAAGTGTTTATTGATGATGAGGGCGCCAACCGTTTATTGGATATGCCGATGCGTAACCCATGGACGATTTAGCAGAAGTGAAAAGGCAAAAGTGAGAAGTGAATTGTCAATCGTGAAAAATCGTGGAAAAGATTCCGGAAAATAATCAACAACCAAACATCATTCTTTCAAAGAGAAATACAATGAGAAAAATATTTTTTGCAATTGCTTTTTTGCTTTTTTTAAATACCAATGTGTTTGCGCAAAGCAATAATGATGCAGCTATAAGCAGCATACTTTCAGCCATGCCAGCGCAAACCGCAATGCAGTTGAATAAAAGCATGGAAGCCATAACGGCGCTTGGCGAAACCGGCATAACAGGAATGATTACCTGGCTTAAAGAAAAAGGCGATAACTCCGCGCTTGAATATGCCATTGGTGGTTATACTTACTACATTACGCAACCGGGCAGAGAATCGCAGCGTGCCATTGCCGTACACGCATATTGCGCTGCGCTTGATAAAGTTGCCGGCAATACCAACAAGCAGTTTATAATAAAACAACTGCAGCAAATGGGTAATAATGATGCAGTACCCACGCTGGCAAAATATTTAAATGATGACCAGCTTTCAGGTGCTGCAGCAAGGGCGTTAAAGCAGATAAACACACCTGCGGCGAATAAAGCGCTGTTGGGTGACGATAAAGATACCAGGGTCACAATTTTTCAGCCTGGTAATACCCCCGCGAGTATACAAATAAGAACCGCTGAATTATACGCGCTTGTTAAAGCAAAAGGCCAAAGCAGCCTGCCCTTGCTGCAAAAAGTTTTAAAGGACGATAACATACAATACAGGCAGGCGGCATTATGGTACGCTGCCAAATACCAAACACCTGCAACTAATAAACAATGGCTGGCCCTGCTGCCAACACTTAGCCCTGCAGCCCAGGTACAAGTGATTGATTTTGTTGCTTCATCAAAAGATGGCGATGCATTACCGACATTCACTGCATTGTTAAAAAACAGCAATAAAGATGTAAGGCTTGCTGCTATTGCCGCGGCAGGTAAAGTGGGTAATCAATCTGCTCTACCTGCTTTATTGAGTGAGATGAAAACTGGCGATGCAGATGATATTGCCGCCGTAAAAAATGCAATATTAATAATGAAGGGCGATGGTGTAATGGCTGCTGTTGTTTCTTCTTTTCCAAATATGCCCTCTGCTGCAGAAGCAGCGTCACTTGACGTTATTGCCGCGCGGCGTTATGATAAAGCCATGGGCCTTGTTGTAACACAGTTGCAGGCTAACGATCTGCCAGTTGCAAGGGCCGCTGGTAATGCCTTACCCGCGGTTGTTACCGAGAAGGACATACCCGCCCTGTTTGATCTGCTTAGCAACAACAATACGCGAAATACTGATGCCGTACAACAGGCGCTTATAGTGTCATTAGCTAATATCAAAGATACTTTGCAACGTACAGGAATGATTGTTTCGGCGATGAATAAAGCAAATAACGAAAGTAAGCACCTGTATTTAAAGTTGCTCTCCGCTTCGGGTGGCAATGCTGCATTGGATATTGTAGCAGCATCGTGTAAAAAAGTGGATTGTGATGCCGTTATTGATGCGTTGTCAATAAGTAAGGAAGCAAAAGCTGCAAGAATATTGCTCAAAGTAATACAGGACAATGCAGGGGAAACGCAGGTAAAGGCTGAAGACGCTTATATAGAGGTTATAACGCAATCTTCTTTTCCCGCAGATGAAAAATTGTTGATGCTGAAGGAGGCGATGCCGTTTGCTAACACTAACAGCCAGCAACAGGATATTTTAAATGAAGTTGGCAAATGCAGTACATTACCAGCATTAGTTTATGCAGGTGGGTACCTGGATAAAGGGATGGCTAAGCAGGAAGCAGCGCTGGCTGTAATGAACATTGCTTTATCGCATGGTGAATTTAATGGTGAGATTGTAAGAAGCCTTCTTACAAAAGCATCAACCGTTTTAAATGATAAAGATGCCGATTACGAAAGGCAGGCCATTAAACGCCACCTTGATAACATGCCTGCAGGCGAAGGCTTTGTAAGCATGTTTAATGGGCAGGACTTGGCAGGATGGAAGGGGTTGGTGGAAAATCCTATAGCCCGCGCTGCGATGCCTGCTGATACCTTGGCTGCAAAGCAGGCCGCTGCTGATAAGGTAATGCGCGACGGCTGGATAGTGAAAGATGGATTTTTAGTATTTACCGGCAAAGGAGAGAACCTGTGTACCGTTAAACAATATGCTGATTTTGATATGTATGTTGATTGGAAAATAGGCCCTGAAGGTGATGCAGGTATTTACCTGAGAGGTAGTCCGCAGGTGCAGATATGGGACACTTCGCGCAGGAATGTGGGTGCCGATGTTGGCTCAGGTGGTTTGTATAATAACCAAAAATTTCAAAGCAAGCCGCTGGTACTTGCCGATAACGCCATAGGGGAGTGGAACAGTTTTCATATTACAATGCGCGATGATAAAGTAACGGTATATCTAAACGGTGTATTGGTAGTAGATAATGTTACACTGGAAAACTATTGGGACAGGAAACTGCCCATCTTTCCCAAGGAACAAATTGAATTGCAGGCACACGGCAATGTAATATATTACCGCGACCTGTACATAAAAGAGCTTACAGCAGCAAACCCGGTTGCCCTAAGCATACAGGAAAGGAAAGATGGCTTTACCCCATTATTTGACGGCAGCGGCCTTGATGCGTGGACGGGTGATAAAACGGGTTACAGAATTGATACCGACGGCGGTATACTGGTTGATACAAGCAAGGGCAATCCCGGTAATATGTACACAAAAGATGAGTACAGCAATTTTGCATTACGTTTCCAATTCAAATTAACGCCGGGTGCAAATAACGGTATTGGCATTCGTGCACCGCTGGAAGGCGATGCTGCTTATGTTGGTATGGAAATACAGGTATTAGACAGTGAAGACCCTATGTATAAAGATCTGCATGCTTATCAATACCACGGCTCGGTATACGGTGTAATACCGGCAAAGCGCGGCTTTTTAAAACCGGTGGGGCAGTGGAATGAAGAAGAAATTGTTGCCAACGGTCCACATATAAAAGTAACGCTTAACGGCGAAGTAATTGTGGATGGCGACATCGACGAAGCCAGCAAAAATGGCACTGCAGATCACAGGGAACACCCGGGCTTAAAAAGAACAACCGGTCATATAGGCTTTTTGGGGCATGGTGATGTAGTGCGGTTTAAGAATGTAAGAGTGAAGAGTTTGTAAAAGCCAATCACAAAGCTCAACTGAATATCATAGTATTAAAACAAATCAACTCGCAAAAAACCTCTTATGCAGCAAACTTCAGCCCAATATTTTAAAGCATTAACTGTGCTTTGCATTGCATTAATTATGGGTGTTATTATGCTTGGCGCTATAATGGTATTTGTTTCAACAAGTACTGAAATGCCGCATCGCATGGCTGACCAGGCAAATGTTTTTGGGATAGTAGCCTTTGTTATGGCCGGTGCAAGTTTGTTTGCAGCTTTAACTTTATATAAAAGCAGGATGCTTGCCGCAAAAGAAATGACTAGCCTTGCGGACAAATTAAATGCTTACAGGGCTGCCATCATTTTATTTTATGCCCTGCTTGAAGGGCCCGCGCTTTTTTCAATTATAGCCTTTTTTGTAACGGGGGACAGGAAAATTCTTGCTGTTGCCGCCGGTGATGTGTTGATAATGCTGGCCTTCATCCCCAGCAGGCAGAGGTTAATAAAATCACTCGACTTATCATCGCAGGAAGCTGATATTATTAATGACCCAGAAGGAGTGATTGAATAAGGTTAAGACATCAGTGATATAAATTATTTCTAGACGTACCGGAAATACCTCTGCAATAGGCTTGAATCGTAGATTGACAGGGATCTGGCGAGTAAAAGTTCGTACGGCATAACCCATATTATAATTTCAAATTTAATTCTTCAAGCATATCTGCCAATTTTTGCAAGTCGGTCCACCCATCCGGCAAGTGATGCCACTTGTAAGTTGTTTGTGTTCTTTCGACCCCGATCATAAGGGTATAAAAAACACCATCAAGTACAATCCCACCCCATTTGTCGATTACAGGTTGAATTGAAACTTGCCTGCAAAAGGAAATAATACCACCAACGTTTTCTTTGTTTGTCTCGCCGAATTCATACACTACAGTTGGTACAATTCTTTCGCCAATATATTTTAGACTTTCGATTGGGTCTAAAATTTTTGGCGCATCAATAAGTCTTAGCCAGGTTGTTCTGTACCATTTAACTTTGTCATCTTTTATTTCAAGCTGCAAAAAAATGTTGTTGTCAAAGGATCGCTCAATTGCAAACTGAATATTCGGTTGATAACTGTCAATGGGTTGACCTTTTAATAATAGTGCCTTTGCTAAGTCCATAAAATCAAACCATTTTTCGCTATTATTCATTTCCGCCATTTTGATCAGTTTAATCTTGTCAATATCGTTTCACGCTTATAGTCCACGCACACAATGCTGCTGTGCATGCAAGTTATGAAGTTTAAATATTTAACAATAAGAGTGAGCACATTGCCAATGTTTGCTAACGCCATAAAGGTGCCATCCTGTGGACTCGTAAACAAGCGGAAAATATTTCGTTTTCCCACGACACGATAAATCAGTAACTTAGGAACACAGAATTACACACTAATGATTGCAAAGCTGTCGTATGTAAACGGTGTTTCTTCCGTGCCGTTGCTTGGTGAAACCATTGGGCAAAATCTAAAAGCAACTGCATCGCGTTTTCCCAACCAGGAGGCTCTTGTTTGTGTTGCCCAAAACTACCGCGCCACTTATGCAGTACTTGAAAAACAAACGGAAACATTTGCCAAAAGCCTGCTTGCAAGCGGTATAAAAACAGGTGACAGGGTGGGTATATGGTCGCCTAACAGGTATGAGTGGGTAGTACTGCAATATGCCACTGCACGCATCGGTGCAATACTGGTAAATATCAATCCAGCATATCGTTCGTCTGAACTTGAGTATGTATTAAATCAATCTGGTGTGCGGTTGCTTGTATCAGCACTGATGTACAAAACCAGTGACTATAAGGCAATGATTGAGGCTGTACATCATAATTGCCTGGAATTGAAAAGCGTAGTCTATCTGGAGCGGGACTGGGACAGTTTTTTATTAAAAAGTGAAGAGATTGCCGATGAACAATTAAGTATGGTTGAAGCGATTATACAGTTTGATGACCCCGTTAATATACAATACACGTCCGGCACCACGGGCTTCCCCAAAGGGGTTACATTATCGCACCACAACCTTTTAAATAATGGTTACTTTATTGGGAGAAGACTGAAATATACTGAGAAGGATCGTGTATGCATTCCCGTTCCTTTTTACCATTGCTTTGGCATGGTTATAGGCAACTTATGCTGCACATCAACAGGTGCATGTATGGTAATACCTTCCGAGGGCTTTGACCCGCAGCTAACCCTACAAGCCGTTGAGAAAGAAAAGTGCACCTCGCTTTACGGTGTGCCTACAATGTTTATTGCAGAACTGCAGTTGCCCGAATTTACAAGCTACAATCTTACATCGTTGCGCACAGGTGTTATGGCCGGCTCACCCTGCCCGGTTGAGATAATGAAACAGGTGCAGAGCAAAATGTATATGCGGGAGGTAAGTATTTGTTATGGAATGACAGAAACATCGCCGGTTTCAACACAAACACAAATAGGCACGCCACTTGAAAAACAAGTCAGCACCGTTGGTACCGTGCAAGACCATCTTGAAATTAAAATTATAAATACTGAAACTGGGCAGGTAACATCAAGAGGCGTGCCTGGTGAGTTATGTACGCGTGGCTATTCTGTTATGCTTAAATACTGGAATAACCCGCAGGCAACGGCTTCAGTGCTTGACGAGGCAGGCTGGATGCATACGGGCGATGTAGCTGTGATGGATGATGATGGTTATATAAATATTGCGGGCAGGATAAAGGATATTATTATACGTGGCGGTGAGAATATCTCTCCGCGCGAAATTGAAGAATTTTTATATACACATGAAGCAGTTGAAGATGTGCAGGTAATTGGAGTACCCGATGAGAAATATGGCGAGGAGGTGATGGCATGGGTAAAACTAAAAGCAGGCGCCCACATTACATCGCACGCGCTGGAAGCATACTGCGAAGAACAAATTGCCCATTATAAAGTGCCTAAATATTGGAAATTTGTTGATGCCTTCCCGGTTACTATTACCGGTAAAGTGCGTAAGGTTGAGATGCGCGAAATATCGGTAAAAGAGTTGGGCCTGGAACAGGTGGCGAAGATAAAAATGTCGTAGATCACTTATCACGTTCGCACTTCCCCGGTCATAATCAACCGCTATTCTTCAGCAGCAAGCCTGTTTATTTTTGGTTGTATCAGCCATACACCCACAAAGGAAAACCACATCAGAAAAAACTCGCCGATATAATCCCCGGTGGTTACACCTCTCTGCTTCTCAACTGCTTTAAAACATTTGGCAACAAAATAAAAGGTGTAAAACATACAAAATGCCATAAAAAGGTGAACGGGTATTAATAACAGCGGGATAAAAAAGAAGGCTGGTATACCATTGTCGTCGAAGTAGTGTGCATTGTGTATGTGATGTGGTATAACACTAAAAACATACTGTACGAAATAGAACGCTAAAACAGAAGCGATAATTGAGTACAGCGCCGGTATAATTACAAATGCCCTGAATGTACGCACAGGCATGGTTACAGCAGATGGCAGTTTCTTGTGCAGGAAATTACCCAGTGAATAAAACCAGCAAAAATGGATTATTGCAACTACAACTCCTGTTATTAAAACGCCGGGCATGAACGATGAAACAATAGAAAATATTTCTTCAGGGTCAGGGTCAGGGTGATCAAAGCCCGCAACCATAAAAAAGTTCCTGAAAAAAATAAACAAAAACACACATTGCGCCATAACAGGCAGTGCATACATAACTAAAAACAACTGCCAGTGTTTGGCGCGTAGAAATATTTTCATACAGAGTTTTTTAAGTGGGATGTTTGCAGATTGAATACATGTAAATATAAGCAAATTTTGGTATGCCCATTTTCCGCCGGAGCAATTTAAAACATTCACCTAATGCCCATCATATTAAGATATAATTAACCAACAAATATTTGTATAACTAAATGCATAGTTATAATATTGATTGCAATATGAGAAAAAAGCTTGTATCGGCAATACTTGTTTTGCTGGTTGCAATTTGCCAGGCGCAACCCCAAACCTTTACACTTACAGGTAAAGTGGTTGATGCCGCTTCGGGTAACCCGGTACCTGCGGCAAGCGTTTTTTTAAGCAATACATCAATAGGCACTGCTGCAAACGATAAAGGCCTGTTTACATTGCATAATGCGCCGGGTGGCAAGTATGACCTTGTTGTATCAAGCCTGGGATATGCAACCTTTTTTAAGACAATTAATATAACCAATGCAATTGAGCCTTTAACTATACAATTGCAGCAAAAAGCAAATGAACTGGCCGGGGTAGTAATTGGAACCTACGATAAAGATGGCTGGCAGCGCTGGAGCAGAACCTTTATACAGGATTTTATAGGTACATCTAGCAACGCTGATAATTGTGAAATAAAAAACGATACCGTAATTAAATTTCATTACTCACAAAAAAGAAATGAACTGACAGCATTTGCAGATGAGGCAATAATAATAGTAAACAGTACGCTTGGATATACAATACATTATAAGCTGGAGAATTTTAGTCACAACTTTAACAACAATACCATTAGCTACGAAGGCTTCCCACTTTTTGAACAAATGGACGGCAACCTGCGCAAAAAACATAAGTGGGATTTAGCAAGGAAGGATGCTTACTATGGCAGCATAATGCATTTTATGCGTTGCCTTTTTGTAAACAAATTGCTGGAAAACGGTTACGAAGTTAGAAGGCTTGAAAAAAAGGTTAATGCTGAACGCCGGCGGGTTCAGGCCTTATATACATACCTTAAAGGAGCCGATGGCGACAAAAAGTTGGAAGGAACTGTTACAAAAGATAGCCTTGATTATTATAACAGAATACTGGCCGAACCAAAAGAATTTGATGTACTTCATCCACAGATATTGCCGGGAGACAGTATTGCATTCGGAGGCGACAGTGTTACTGCAGTATTTGCATTTAAAGATTACCTGCAAATAATGTACAAAAACAAAAAAGAGGAATACGAGTACCGCAGCCACCTTCTTACACCTGACTCACCAAATGGGTATATAACATCGTTAGCAACGCTTATAAACCGCAGGGCAATTTATGTTAGCTATAATGGCGCTTATTACGATCCGCAGGATCTGCTTACATCTGGCTATTGGGGTTGGAGCGATAAAGCCTGCAATATGCTGCCATTTGATTACTGGCCTGATTAATTAGC